>NZ_JAKRNH010000052.1:0-16474 GCF_022346985.1 Micrococcus sp. ACRRV | reverse complement strand
ACAGCCCAGGGGGTGGAGGGCGGTGCGCACGGCGTCGAGGTGGCCGAGCACGCCGGCCTCCATCCGGCCGAGGGAGGACAGGCCGACGGCGGACAGGGCGTCCTGGAGGGGGCGCAGGTCCTCCCCGCGCAGCGTCACATAGTGGACGAGGTTCCGCGCCGACGCGCGGTGGCGGTCGGCAACGCGGTCGAGGCGCTCCGCATGGGCCTGCTCGGCGGCGACGATCCGCGCGCGGAGGGCGTCGATCGCCTCGATGAGCTCGGTGACGGCGGCACCGGGGGCGACGACGGGAGACTCGGCGGTCGGACGGGAGTCGGGGGCGTTCTCCGGGAGGGTCGACATGCCGCCGACCCTAGCCAGGCCCCGGCCCCCGGGGCACGGTCCCGCCCACCGCGCCCCGGGAGCGCGCAGGAGACGCCGACGGTTCAGCCCTGCAGGCGCGCCATCCAGGCCTCGACGTCCTCCGGGGTGCGCGGCAGCGCGGCGGAGAGGTTCTCGGCGCCGTCCTCGGTCACGAGGATGTCGTCCTCGATGCGGACGCCGATGCCGCGGTACTCCTCCGGGATGGCCAGGTCCTCGGCCTTGAAGTACAGGCCCGGCTCGATGGTGAACACCATGCCCGGCTCGAGCACGGCGTCCAGGTAGAGCTCGCGCCTGGCCTGGGCGCAGTCGTGCACGTCGAGCCCCAGGTGGTGGCTCGTGCCGTGCGGCATCCAGCGGCGGTGGTGCTGGCCGGCCTCGGACAGGGCCTCCTCGGGGGACACCGGCAGCAGGCCCCACCCGTGGAGGCGGCCCGCGAGCACGCGCATGGCCTCGGCGTGGATCTCCCGGAAGCGGATCCCCGGCTTCACGAGCGCGAACGCGGCGTCGGCGGCGTCGAGCACGGCCTGGTACACGCGGCGCTGGACGTCCGAGTACGTGCCGGAGACCGGCAGGGTGCGGGTGATGTCGGCGGTGTAGAGGGAGTCGTCCTCGACGCCGGCGTCCACGAGGATCAGCTCGCCCTCACGCACCGGCCCGGTGTTGCGGATCCAGTGCAGCACGGTGGCGTTGTTGCCGGATGCCGCGATCGTGTCGTAGCCGAGGTCGTTGCCCTCCTCGCGGGCCCGGGCGAAGAAGGCGCCCTCCACCACGCGCTCGCCGCGGGCGTGGCCCACGGCGCGGGGCAGGGCGCGCACGACGTCCTCGAACCCGGCGATCGTGGAGGCGACGGAGGCGCGCATCCGCTCGACCTCCCACTCGTCCTTCACCAGGCGCAGCTCCGAGAGGGCCTCGGCGAGGGCGGCGTCGGCGGCCCCGGCCGCCTGCGCGTCCACCCCGGCGTCGGCCCGGGCGGCGGCGACGACGGCGTCCATGTCCTGGTCCGCCTCGCGCAGCAGGCGCACGGCCGTGCCGGCGACGTCCTTGGTCACCGCGTTCTCCAGCTCTTCCAGGCCGGCGGTGCGCAGACCGGTGCGTGCGGCCAGCTCCGCGAGCGTGGGGCGGGGGCCGATCCAGAACTCGCCCGCGCGGGGGTCGGAGTAGAACTGCTCCGTGTCCCGGCCGGCCAGCGGACGGAAGTACAGGGTGGCCGCGTGGTCCGTGCCCGCGTCGCCCGCGCCCGCGTCCGTGGGCTCCAGGACGAGGACGGCGTCCGGCTCGTGGTCCACGCCCAGGCCGGTCAGGTGGGCGAATGCCGAATGGGCGCGGAAGCGGTAGTCCGTGTCGTTGGAGCGGACCTTGGGGCGGCCGGCCGGCACCACGATCCGCTCGCCCGGGAACATGGCCGAGACCGCGGCGCGGCGGCGCGCGGCGAACGGGGCGGAGGCGTCCGGACCGGGCAGCTCCCGGGAGACGGGCGCCCACTGCGAGGCCATGAAGGCGCGGAACGCGTCCGAGGTCGGCTTCTGCGAGCGGTTCTCCACGCGCTCGGCCAGCGGCTGCGGGCTCAGGGCTGCGCCGGAGTCCGCGGCCGCCTCGGGCGCCAGGTCGTCGTTCTGCTGTGCGGATGCGTCGGTCATGCCCCCATCGTCTCACCGCCCCGCCGCGGGGACGACGACTACGCTGTGAGCCATGTCCACGGCGCGCTACGACCTGCACACGCACTCCACCGAGTCGGACGGCACCGAGCCGGCCGCCGACGTTGTGCACGCCGCCGCTCGCGCCGGACTGGACGGGCTCGCGTTGACGGACCACGACACCACGGCCGGCTGGGCCGCGGCCGCCGACGCCGCCCGGGAGACCGGGCTGCTGCTCGTCCCCGGCATGGAGATGTCCTGCATGGCCGCGGACGGCACGAGCGTGCATCTGCTCAGCTACCTGCACGACCCCGCGGACCCGTCCCTGCTGGCCGAGCTGGGCGCCTCGCGCGACGCCCGGCTCACCCGCGCCCAGTCGATGACCGAGCGCCTGGCCGAGGACTTCCCCATCACCTGGGACCTCGTGCGCGAGCACGCCTCGGAGAACGCGACGATCGGCCGCCCGCACATCGCCGACGCGCTCGTGACGATCGGCGCCGTCCCGGACCGCTCCGCGGCGTTCTCCTCGATCCTGCGCGGCGGCTCCAAGTACTACGTGCCGCACTACGCCGTCGACCCCGTGGAGGCGGTCCGGCTCGTCCGCGCCGCCGGCGGGGTGCCCGTCTTCGCGCACCCGCGCGCCCGACTCCGCGGGCGGATCGTGGGCGACGACGTCCTGGAGGCGATGATCGAGGCGGGCCTGGCCGGACTCGAGGCCGACCACCGGGACAACCCCGAACAGGAGCGCGCGTGGCTGCGCGAGACCGCGGCGCGGCACGGACTGTTCGTCACGGGCTCCTCGGACTACCACGGGGCCGGCAAGCCGAACCTGATCGGGGAGTTCACCACCGGCTCCGAGGTGCTCGCCGAGATCGAGCACCAGGGGACGGGCGCGGCGGTCGTCCGCGGCTGAGCCGACGCGCCGCCTCCGACGCTTTCGATCGCGAAACGGACGGCGTGTCCGGGGTTGTCGTGCGCGACACGGACAACGTGTCCACGCACTTTCGTGCGCGAAACGGAGGGCGCCCCGCACCCCGGGTCGAGGGGATGCGGGGCGCCGTCGTCAATGGAGTCCACTTCACGGACGAAAGCCTCTCCCGAGGCGTTCACTTCGCGGACGAAAGCGTCCGCGCGTCAGCCGTCGATCACGTCACCGCCGCGCCGACGCGTGCGGGTGCGGCGTCGGCGCTCGCCGGAGGCGCCTTCCGAGCGCTCCGCGGCGGCCGGGCGGTCGGCCTTCTCGGCCCGCGGGGCACGCTCCGCGCGGGGCGCCCGCTCCGCCTTCACCGTCTTCTCGGGGCGCGGCGCCCGCTCCCCGCGAGGCGTGCGGTCCTCACGCGGGGGCCGATCCTCGCGGGAGGCCCGGGAGCCGCCGCCGGCGCGCCCGCCCCGGCCGCCGGAGCGCTCGCCGCGCCCGCCGGACCGGGAGCCCGACCGCTCGTCGCGACCGCCGCGGGCCGCCTTCTCCTTGGCCTCCGGGCCGCCGAGGTCCTCGAGCCGCTCGGCGTCCAGGCCGGCGAGCACGCGCTTCTCTTTCGGGAGGCGCCCCTTGGTGCCCTTCGGGATGCCGAGGTCGGAGAAGAGGTGCGGGGACGAGGAGTACGTCTCGACGGGCTCGGGCTGGTTCAGCCCCAGCGCCTTGTCGATCAGCGACCAGCGCGGCATGTCCTCCCAGTCCACCAGGGTCACCGCGGTGCCCTTGTGGCCGGCGCGGCCGGTGCGGCCCACGCGGTGCACGTAGGTCTTGGCGTCCTCGGGGGCCTGGAAGTTGATCACGTGCGTGACGTCGTCGACGTCGATGCCGCGGGCCGCCACGTCCGTGGCCACCAGGATGTCCACCTTGCCGTTGCGGAACGCGCGCAGGGCCTGCTCGCGGGCGCCCTGGCCGAGGTCGCCGTGCAGCGGGCCGGCGGCGAACCCGCGGTTCGTCAGCTCCTCCGCCACGCGGGCGGCGGTGCGCTTGGTGCGCGTGAAGATGATGGTGCGGCCGCGGCCCTCGGCCTGCAGCGCGCGCGCCACGAGCTCGTCCTTGTCCATGTGGTGGGCCCGGTAGACGAGCTGGCGGATGTCCTTCTTGGTGAGGCCCTCGTCCTCCGGGTCCGATGCGCGGATGTGCGTGGGACGGGTCATGTACCGGCGGGCCATGGCGATCACGGGGCCGGGCATCGTGGCGGAGAACAGCATGGTCTGGCGGACCTCGGGCACGGCGGCCAGGAGGGTCTCCACGTTGGGCAGGAAGCCGAGGTCCAGCATCTCGTCGGCCTCATCCAGGACCACGGTGTTCACGGCGTCCAGGCGCAGGTGCTTCTGCCGCAGCAGGTCGATGAGGCGGCCGGGGGTCCCGACGACGACCTCCACGCCGCGCTGCAGCTCCTCGATCTGGGGCTCGTAGGCGCGCCCGCCGTAGATCGTGGCGATGCGCAGCGGACGGTGCTTGGCGGCGGCCACCAGGTCGCCGGCCACCTGCACGGCGAGCTCGCGGGTGGGGGCGACGACCAGGGCCTGCGGGGCGCCGGCGGCGCCGGCCGCGACGCGCGTGTCCCAGCCCGCCTCGTCGGGGCCCACGGCCCGCTGCAGGGCCGGGATGCCGAAGCCCAGGGTCTTGCCGGTGCCGGTCTTGGCCTGGCCGATGATGTCGTGGCCGCCGAGGGCGACGGGCAGGGTCATGGCCTGGATGGGGAACGGGTGGACGATGCCCTTCTCGGAAAGGGCCCGCACGATGGGCTCTTGGACGCCGAAGTCGGCGAAGGTCTGCTCGGGGGCGGTGGGGGCGACGGCCTCCGCGGCGGCGGTGTTCTCGGTCATGGCGACTCGCAGTTCGTCTCGGGCGCCGCGGGCGGCGGCCGAGGGGCCGGGCCGGGCGCGATGGGGGAGCCGATCGCGGGAACACGGGCGGGGCCGGACTGTCCGGGCCCCGTGGAACCGGTCTGGGCCGCGTGCGAGGCGGGCCGTGCCGAATCCGGCAGGACGGGCGCCGCCGGGCCGCTCACGCGAGAGGACGGGCGGGCGCTTCAGGGTGATCAGATGCGACCGGTCATCCTGGTTCAGCGTGCGCTGTGGGGCCAGTCTACCCCGGAGGCCGTGACCTTCCCGGCGGCGACGTCGACGGCGTCGACGCGCACCCGGACGACGGTGCCGGGCTCGGCCCGGCCGGGCACCCGCAGCGACACCGCGGGGTCGGTGAGCTGCACGTCCGTGCCCTTCTCCGAGGTCCGGACCGCCGTGCCCTCGAGGACGGACCCCACCCGGGCGGCCAGCAGCGCGGCCTCGACCAGATCGGTGGCCGCACGGTCCGCGACCGAGGCCCGTCGCCCGGACTCCGCCATCAGCGCCGGCAGGTCCGGCAGCGCCCGGCGCACCCAGTCCGGGACCGGCTCTCCGGCGACGTGCGCGTGGCAGAGCACCAGCACGAAGCGGTCCACGAGGCGGCGCAGGGGCGCGGTGGTGTGGGCGTAGGGGGCGGCGAGGGCGGCCTGCTCGGGGTCCTCGGGCAGGGCGCGGAGCGCCGGGTCCACGGACCCGCGGTCGAAGGCGGTGTACCCGGCGCCGCGGAACAGGGCGGTGGCGGCGTGCATGACGGCCAGCCCACGCGGGTCGGTGGGGTCCACGGTCCGCAGGTAGGCGCCATAGTCCAGCTCCTCGCCCCACGGCAGGCCGAGGGCCCGGGTGCGGGCGCGGAAGGCGTCCACGGCGTCGGGGTCGGGGGCGGGCATGGTCCGCAGGATCCCGACGCCGGCCTCCAGCATGATCCGCGCCGCGGCCATCCCCGTCATCAGCGACAGCTGGGCGTTGTGGTCCTCCGCCGCCAGGGGGACGCGCTGCACGAGCGTGTAGGCGCCGTCCACGACCGAGATCTCCTGGTCCGGCATGGAGAGGGAGGCGCCGCCGCGCGCGGCCTCCTGGGCGGTGCGCCGTGCCCCGACCTCGGGCAGCAGGGCGAGGGACGCCCGCACCTCGGCGGGCCAGTCGGCGGCCTCGGGGGCGGCGTCGTCGTCGAGGAGGGCCTGGACCTGCGGATAGGCCAGCTGCGCGCGGGAGCGGATGCGGGCGCGCACCAGGTCGGTGGAGGCCACGGCCCCCTCCGCGTCCAGGACGAACGTCCACACGAAGGTGGGGCGCTCGACCTCGGGAAGGAGGGAGGCGGCGTCCTCGCTGAGGACCTCCGGGTGCAGGGGGACGCGCCCGTCCGGCAGGTAGACGGTCTGCCCTCGCCGACGGGCCTCGGCGTCGACGGCGCCCTCCGGCGCGACGAACCCCGGCACGTCCGCGATGGCGTACCGCACCGTGAGCTCGTCCCGGCCCGGGCCGGCCTGCAGGTGCAGGGCCTGGTCCAGGTCCGTGGACCCGGCCGGGTCCACGGTGACGAACGGCACGGCCGTCAGGTCCGCCCGGTCCGGGTCCGCGGCCACGCGGCCGGGGACCTCCGCCGCGGCGCGCTCCGCCTCGGTCAGGACGTCCGCGGGGAACTCACCGGGCACGTCGAGCTCCGCCCGCAGGGCGCGCAGGCGGGCGGCGAGGGCGGCGTCGGGGCCGCCGCGGACCTCGAGGGCGTGGTGGGGCACGGCCGGATGGGGCTGCGGTGGTCAGGCGGCGCGGATCAGACCGCGGCGAAGCCCAGCGGGGCGGACTTCTTGGCGCCGATCTCCACGAAGCCGATGCGGTCGGCCGGGACGATCACCTGGCGGCCCTTGGTGTCCGTGAGCGCCAGGGTGGTGCCGTCGGCGAGGGCGGCGTCCACGAGGGCGCGCACCTCCTGGGCGGTGTGGTCGCTCTCCAGAACGACTTCGCGGCCGACGTGCTGCACGCCGATGCGGATCTCCATGGTCACGTTCCTCTCGTCACGGGATGATGCTGCGGCAAGCCTACGGGAGCCGGGGGCGTGCGCCAGGGGGGCGCCGGGCGTTCACCCCGGGGCGTAACACGGCGCGGCTCAGGACGCGCCGTCGACGCGGTCCGGGATCGCGTCCAGGCCCAGCCACAGCACGTTCTCCACGACCTCGGCCGCCTTCGCGGCGGTGGGCCGAGGTGGGGGAGTCCATGTAGCGGAACACGGCGTGCACCGCGCTGCGGACGCGGGTGCGGTTGTCTTGCGTGGAGGCGATGCCCTCGACGATCAGGGCGCGCAGGCGCTCCACCTCCGCGTCCAGGAGCTCCAGGAACAGCTCCTGCTTGCCCCCGAAGTGCTGGTACACGACCGGCTTGGACACGTCGGCCCGTTCGGCGATCTCATCCATCGACGTGCCGACGTAGCCCTGCGCCGCGAAGACGACGCGGGCGACCTCCAGGAGCTGGCCGCGCCGCTCGGCCCGGGGCAGGCGGGCGGGACGGCGCGCGGGGGCGGCCACGGCTCAGGCGGTCCTGCGGGCGTCGTCGGCCTCGGTCGCGGGGCAGGCGTCCCCGGGGGCGTCGGCGGGTCGCGTGCCGGGCACCGGGATGTCGAAGAGGACCTCGAGGGCGTGCTCGAACTCGTCGAGGCGTCCCTGGGCGGCCAGCTCCCTGGCGCGCACGCTCGGGGTGTGCAGCAGCTGGTTGACCATGCGCCGCAGGGCGAACTGCACCTCGTCCGCGGCGGCGGTGCAGCCGTGACGGGCGCGCACGCGCTCCATCTCCCGGTCCAGCGCGGCCATCGTGTGTCCGCGCAGGGCCTTGATGGCCGCGTCAGCGGTGCGGCCGCGACGCGCGGAGGTGTACTCCTCGAGCGCGGTCTCCACGAGCCCGCGCGCCTCGGCGACGGCCGCCTGCGCCTGCTCGGGGGCGGCCAGCCGCACGGACTCGAGGGTGATCAGGTCCACGCCCTCGAGCTCCCCGACGGCGGGGTCGAAGTCCCGGGACAGGGCCAGGTCCACCACGGTGACCGGCCGCTCGGCGCCGCGGCGCAGCCCGGCCATCCGTTCGGGGCTGATCTGGCGGTCGCCGCCGGACGAGCCGATGATCACGTCGGCCTCGGCGACGGCCCCGGCCACGTCCGCGCCGCCGAGGGCCAGCGCCCAGCCGCCGCGGTCGGCGACGAACTGGGCCGCGCGGCCGGAGGCCGAGTGCACGCCGACGGCCTGGGCGCCGCGGTCGGCCAGCTGGGCCAGGGTGGTGCCGGCGTACGCGCCGGTGCCGATCAGCAGGACGTTGGCCTCCTGCCAGAACGTGCGGCGGGCCATGGCGTCGGTGAGGCCGCGCAGCTCCTCGGCGAGGTCGAGGGCGACGGAGACCACGGAGCGTCCGGTGGCCCCGAGCGCGGTGTGGGAGCCGACGTCCTTCGCGGTGCGGGTGGCGGACTCGAACAGACGCGTCAGGCTGCCGGTGGCCGTCCCGGCGTCGCGCGCGTCGACCAGGGCGCGGCGCACCTGGCCGGCGATCTCGCGCTCGCCCACCACCGCGGAGTCGAGGCCGGCCCCGACCTCGAAGAGGTGGCGGGCGGAGGCGTCGTCGTCGAGGACGCGGAAGGCGCTGCGGACGGCGTCCTCGGGCAGGCCGGACTGCTCGGCGATCGCGGCGACGATCCGCTCGCGGGCCGCGTCGGCGTCGCGGGCGTCGGCGTACACCTCGACGCGGTTGCAGGTGGCCAGCACGACCGCCCCGTCGTCCGTCGAGGACGCCAGGGCGGAGCCGACGCCCGCGGACCCCGCGCTCAGGCGGGCGACGGTGTCGAGGCTCAGGTCTTTGTGGGAGGCCACCAGGGAGAAGACAGTCACAGCAACGTCCATCTTAGCCCCGTGGTCGCCCGGGCCCGCCCCGTGGCGGACCACCGCCCGCCAGAGCGGGCGGTGGTGTGGCGTGCGCCACGCGGATGCGGCGTCGGCGGGCTCCGGATGGGATGATCGTGGGCATGTCCGCCATGACCACGCCCCCCGGCCTGCCTGCGGAGCATCCGCTGAGCACGGCCGACCCCGCCCGTTCGACCGCCGACGCGCCTCTGGTGTGCGCCCTGCGCGGCCGACGCCCGCACCGGCACCCGGTCTGGTTCATGCGCCAGGCCGGCCGCTCCCTGCCGGAGTACCGGAAGGCGCGGGAGGGCGTCGGCATGCTCGAGTCCTGCCTGCGCCCGGAGCTCGCGGCCGAGATCACCCTGCAGCCGGTGCGCCGGCACGACGTCGACGCCGCGATCTTCTTCTCGGACATCGTGGTGCCGCTGAAGCTGGCCGGCGTGGGCGTCGAGATCGTCCCGGGCGTCGGTCCGGTGCTCGACCACCCGGTGCGCACCGCGGAGGACGCCGCCGCCCTGCCCGAGCTCGAGGACTCCGCCCTGGACGTCATCCGGGAGGCCGTGTCCCGCACGGTCGCCGAGCTGGGGCCCACCCCGCTGATCGGTTTCGCCGGCGCCCCCTTCACCCTGGCGGCCTACATGGTGGAGGGGCGTCCCTCCCGCGACCACCTGGGCCCGCGCCGCATGATGCACGGCGACCCGCAGACGTGGGCCGCGCTCGCCGCGTGGGCCGCCACCGTGTCCGGGCAGTTCCTGCGCGCGCAGCTGGAGGCCGGCGCCTCCGCCGCGCAGCTGTTCGACTCCTGGGCCGGCTCGCTCTCCGCCGCCGACTACCGCAAGCACGTCCAGCCGCACTCCGCGGCGGCGCTCTCCGCCGTGTCCGACCTGGCCGGGCCCGGCGTCGAGGGCGGCGCCCCGCTGCTGCACTTCGGCACCGGCACCGGCGAGTTCCTGGACCTCATGCGCGACGCCGGCGCCTCCGCCGTCGGCGTGGACCACCGCATCACCCTGGCCGAGGCGCACCGCCGCCTCTCCTCCCGCCCCGGCCCCGACGGGCGCGCCGCCGTCCCGCTGCAGGGCAACATCGACCCGGCCCTGCTGGGCGCCCCGTGGGAGGTCCTCGAGGCGCACGTGCGCGAGGTCGTCGCCTCCGGCGCCGCGGCCCCGGGCCACGTGGTCAACCTCGCCCACGGCGTGCCCCCGGAGACCGATCCGGAGGTCCTCACCCGGGTGGTGGAGCTGATCCACTCGATCCCCGTGGCGGACGGGGCGGAGAAGTGAGCGGGTCGGCCCTCGTCGTCGGCGGCGGGATCGCGGGGCTGCTGGCCGCACGCCGCCTGAACCAGCAGGGCTGGGAGGTGACGCTGGCCGAGGCCACCTCGGTGCTCGGCGGCACGCTCTCCGCCCGCTTCCTCGACGTGCCCTCCGTGTCCGACTCCGGCGCGGTCGAGCGGCAGACCCTCGAGCTCGACGGCGGCGCCGAGTCCTTCGCGGTGCGCGGGGCCGCCGTGCGCGCGCTCGTCGACGAGCTCGGCTTGGGGGACGACGTCGTCTCTCCGGAGCCGCTGGGCTCCTGGCTGCACGGCCCCGCCGGCGCCGTCCCCGCCCCGCGCGTGGGCCTGGTGGGCATCCCCGGCGACCTGGACGCCCCCGACGTCGCCGCGGCCCTGAGCCCCGCCGGACTCGAGCGCGCCCGCCGCGACCTGACGGAGCCGATGGACCGCTGGGCGGCCGCCCGCGCGGCCGGTGAGCCCGTCACGGTGGCCGCCCTCGTGGCGGACCGCCTGGGCGACGAGGTCCTCGAGCGCCTGGTGGTCCCCGTCGTCGGCGGCGTGCACTCCGCCGACCCGGCCGTGGTGGACGTCGAGCGCGTCGCCCCCGGCCTGCTGGCCGCGGCCGTGGAGCAGGGCTCGCTGGCCCGGGGGGTGGCCGCCCTGCGCGGCGGGCAGACCCCGGGCGCGGCGGTCGCCGGTGTCGACGGCGGCATGGCCAAGGTCACCGGCCGTCTGGTGCAGACCCTGCGCGAGGACGGCGTGACCGTGCTGCGCGGCGTGCGCGTCGCCGCCCTGTCCCGCCTCGGCGCGGACGGCCGCTGGTGGGCCCAGATCTCCGATCGGGACGAGGAGGTCGTCCGCGGCCTCGAGGCGGACCGTGTGGTCCTCGCCGTCGACGGCGTCGCGGCCTGGGAGCTGCTGGCCCCCGTCAGCGGCGACGCCCTCGATCCCGACGCCGGCCCCGCCCTCGGCGAGGGCGTCGCCCTGGCCACGCTCGTGGTGGAGGCCCCCGGCCTGGACGCCGCCCCGCGCGGCACCGGCCTGCTCGTGGCGCCCGGCACGGACGTCCGCGCCAAGGCGCTCACCCACTCCACCGCGAAATGGGCGTGGCTGCGGTCCGTGGTGGACCGTCCGGACGAGTCCGGCGCGCCCCGCCACCCGCACCGCCACGTGCTCCGCCTCTCCTACGGGCGGCACGGCGGCGCGGCCGGCGACCTCGGCTTCCGCAGTGCCGACGAGGACCTGCTGGCCGCCGCCGTCGCGGACGCCGAAGCCCTGACCGGGGTGGAGCTGTCCGCCGACGACGTGCTCGCGTCCACCGTGACCCGCTGGCGCCGGCCCATCCCCCCGCAGCACGGCCCGGACCGCGAGGCCATGGACCGCCTCATCGCCTGGGCGCAGGATGTGCCCGGCCTCGACCTCGTGGGCTCCTGGGTCCACGGGACGGGCCTGGCCGCCGTCGTCGCGGGCGTGGAGCGCACCGTGGCGCCCGCCGCCGCCTGAGACCCCGCCGGAACGAACTCACCGAAGCACCACGAAGGAAAGAGGACACCATGTCGAACACCGCGGCCCAGCCGGGCCAGGACTGGTTCACCACCTACACCGTCTTCGCGCGCCCGCAGGGCGAGCCGGGCTGGCTCGGCCTCGACGGCCGGGAGGCCAAGAAGGCCGTCAAGGAGTTCGACGGCGTCGTGAAGTCGCTGGCCACGCGCGGCGTGACCGTGCGCGGCGTCTACGACGTCTCCGGGATGCGTGCCGAGGGCGACGTGATGGTGTGGATGTACGCCCACGTGCCCGAGGACCTGCAGGCCGCCATCCGCGACCTGCGCCGCACCCGTCTGCTGGACGGGACGACCATGGTCCTCTCCGCCATGGGCGCCGACCGCATGGCCGAGTTCAACAAGGACCACATCCCCGCGTTCGCCATGGGCCGCAAGCCCCTGGACTGGCTCTGCTTCTACCCGTTCGTGCGCTCCTACGACTGGTACACCCTGGACCCCAAGGAGCGCGCCCGCATGCTCCGCGAGCACGGCAAGCTCGGCCAGGACTTCCCGCAGGTGTGGGCCAACACCACCTCCGCGTTCGCCCTGAACGACTGGGAGTGGTTGCTGGGCCTGGAGGCTCCGAAGCTCAACGACCTCGTGGACATGATGCGCCACCTGCGCGACAACGAGACCCGCCACTACGTCCGCGAGGAGGTCCCGTTCTACACGGGCCGCCTCATCGAGACGTCCGAGCTGCCCGAGGTGCTGGCCTGATGACCGCCGTTCCGACGCACCGCGTCCCCGAGGACACCCGGCGTCCCGTCCACGAGCCCGAGCGGGCCGCGGCGGGCGTCGACTACGACGCGTGCGGCGCCATGGCGCCCAAGGCCTACGACGCGCTGATCCTGGCGTCCTTCGGCGGCCCCGAGGGCCAGGAGGACGTGATCCCGTTCCTGCGCAACGTCACCCGCGGCCGCGGGATCCCGGACGAGCGCCTCGAGGAGGTCGCCACCCACTACCGGGCCAACGGCGGCGTGTCCCCGATCAACGCGCAGAACCGCGCGCTGATCTCCGCGATCGAGGCCGAGCTGGCCCGCCGCGGCCTGGAGCTGCCGGTCTACTTCGGCAACCGCAACTGGGAGCCGTACTTCCCGGACACCCTCCAGCGCGCGTACGACGACGGCCACCGCCGGATCCTCACCGTCACCACCTCCGCCTACTCCTGCTACTCGTCCTGCCGCCAGTACCGCGAGGACATGGGCCTCGCCATGGAGAGGACCGGGCTCGAGGGCAAGGTGGACCTGGACAAGACCCGCCAGTACTTCAACCACCCCGGCTTCGTGGAGCCCTTCGCGGAGGGCCTGCGCGCCGACCTGGCCTCCCTGCGCGAAGAGGTGGGCGAGGACGCCCGCGTGCACCTGCTGTTCGCCACGCACTCCATCCCCACCGCGGATGCCGCGGCGGCCGGCCCCCGCGGGCTCGCCGCAGCCCTGCGCGAGCAGGCCGGCGGCGAGCCGGGCGACGTCGAGGGCGCGGACGCGTACTCGGCGCAGCACCTCGACGTGATCCGCGAGGTGCTGGCCCGCGTGCCCGAGGCCGAGGGTGTCGACTGGTCCCTGGTGTACCAGTCCCGCTCCGGCGCTCCGCACGTGCCGTGGCTGGAGCCGGACATCAACGACGCCCTCGAGGCCCTGGCCGGCCCCGACGCCCCCGCGGACGCGGACGGGCGCGCCGTGGCCGGCGTCGTGGTGGTGCCGGTGGGCTTCGTGTCCGACCACATGGAGGTGGTCTGGGACCTCGACACCGAGGCCAAGGACACCGCGGCCGAGCTCGGCGTGGCCTTCCGCCGCACGCCGACCCCGGGGACCGACCCGCGGTTCGTCTCCGGCCTCGTGGACATCGTCGAGGAGCGCCTGGGCCGGCGGGAGGGCCGCGAGGCCGTGGGCTGCTTCCCCGCCTGGTACGACGTCTGCCGCCCGGACTGCTGCGTCAAGGTGATGCGGGACGGGTCCGTCCGTCCCACCACCTCCGCGGTGGACGCGCCGGTGCGCGGCCTCGCCGAGCACCGGGGCGAGCAGGACGGGGCCGACGACGCGGGAGCGCAGGACTCGTGAGCGGGCCGGGCGCGCCCGCCGGGGACGGGCTGCGGGTCGGCACCCGCGGCTCCGCCCTGGCCACCACCCAGACCACGCACGTCGCCGAGGCGCTCACCGACCGCTCGGGGATGCCCCACGAGCTCGTGGTGATCCGCACCGAGGGGGACGTGACCACCGGCTCCCTGGCGTCCCTGGGCGGCACCGGCGTGTTCGCCTCGGCGTTGCGGTCCGCCGTCCTGGACGGGCGCGTGGACCTGGCCGTGCACTCCCTCAAAGACCTGCCGGCCGCCCAGCCGGCCGGCCTGGAGATCGCCGCCGTGCCCCCGCGCGCGGACCTGCGCGACGCCCTCTGCGCCCGCGACGGGCTCACCTTGGCGACCCTCCCCGAGGGCGCCCGGGTGGGCACCGGCTCGCCGCGTCGCGTGGCCCAGCTGCGCGCCCTGCGCCCGGACCTGGAGCTCGTGGACATCCGCGGCAACGTGCAGACCCGCCTGGCCCGTGTGGCCGGGCACGAGGTCCACGACGACGACGCCCCCGCCGCCGCCGGCGCCCCCCGCGGGGACCTCGACGCGGTGGTCCTGGCCTGCGCCGGGCTCGACCGGCTGGGCCTGCAGCACGTCATCACCGAGCGGATCGATCCCGAGGTGATGCTCCCGGCCCCCGGCCAGGGCGCGCTCGCGGTGGAGATCCGCGAGGAGGACGGGCCGCTGCTCGGCCCGTCCGCCGTGGACCCGGACAGCCACGCCGGCCGGCTGCGCGCCGCACTGGAGCTGGTCGACGACCGCGACACCCACGTGGCCGTGACCGCCGAGCGGGCCCTGCTGCTGCGCCTGGAGGCCGGCTGCGCCGCCCCGATCGGGGCCGTGGCCCGCGTGGAGGAGGGCACGGCCGTGGACGGCTCGCCCGCCCCGCGGATCGTCATGTCCGCGATGGTCGCCGCCGTGGACGGTTCCCAGGTGCTGCGCCGGACCTCGTCCGTGCAGCTGGACGCCGTCCCGGAGGACGTGGCCGGGGACCCGGCCGAGGCCGACGAATGGATCGAGGACACGCTCTTCATGGCCGCCGGCGCCCTGGGCGTGCACCTGGCCGAGCTGTTCGTCGCCGAGGGGGCGGACCTGCTGCCCGGCACCGTGCGCGGCGTCGCGAAGCCCGACCCGGAGGCCTGAGGTGGACGGGCGCCCGCTCGTGCTCACCCGGCAGCCGGCTCAGGCCGGCACCCTCGAGGCGGACCTGGCCGCGGCCGGGCGGCGGGTGGCGTTCTGCCCGCTGACGGACTTCGAGCTGCCCCCGACGCCCGGCGGTCTGCGGGCGGTGGTCGAGGCCGTCGTCGGGGGTCGCTGCGCCTGGCTGCTGGTGACCAGTCCGAACGCGGTGCGCGCCCTGCAGGCCGCCGGGTGGACGGGCGCCGTGGGGGCGGGGGTCCGCGTCGCCGTCACCGGCGCCGGCACGGCCCGGGTGCTGGCCGACGCGGGCTGCGCCGTGGAGCCCTGGATGCCGGAGAGCGCCTCCGCGGCGGGCATCCTGGCCGAGTTCCCGGCGGCGCCGGCGGAGACGGGCGACGGCGCCCGCCGCGTCCTCCTGCCGCAGTCGGCGCTGGCCACCGCGGAGCTGGAGGAGGCGCTGACGCGGCGCGGCTGGGCCGTGGACCGCGTCGAGGCCTACCGCACCGTGCCGTACCCGGCGGACGCCGCGCGTCGCCTGCTGACGGAGGAGCCCGGGGACGCCGGGACGGTGGTCCCGGTGGCGGAGCTGGCGGGCGCGGACGTGGTCCTCACCAGCCCCTCGGCGGCGCGGGCACTGGCCGTGCACCCCGCCCTGGACGACCCGGAGCTGCGGCGGACCTGGCGACTCGTCGCGCTCGGTGCGCCCACCGCACGTGAGGCGCGCCGGCTGGGCCTGCGCCTGACCGGGCAGGCGGCCACGCCCGACGCCACGGGGATCCTCGCGGCGCTGGCCCGGCCGGTCGGCTGAGTCAGCGGGCGCCGTCGTCGGGATCCGCGGGAGCGGACCCCGCGGGGGGCTCCTCGGGATCGTCGGCGCCGCCCGAGGCGGGGGGCTCCTCGGCGGGCGCGGACGCGTCGTCGACGACGGGATGGGTGTGGACCTCGTCCTCGACGGAGGCGCCCAGTCCGGCCAGCAGGTCCACCCGCGGCTCGCGGAGGATCGCGACGGACACGTTGGCGAAGCCCGTGTGGGCGAGCAGGCGCGAGGCCTCCTCGTCCGAGAGGTCGTAGGCGTGCGCCAGCATGCGCACGTTCTCCGTGTAGAAGGCGTGAAGGCGGTCGACGCCGCGGAGGAACTCGAGGGTGTTGGCCATGCGGACACTGTCCGGCACGGCGGCGACGTCCTGGTGACCGCCGGATGAACGCCCGGCGACCACGATGCCGGACGGCCGACGGCCGACGGCCGCCGCGGCTCCGGGCGGGGCGTCGGCTCAGCCCTGCGCGCGGCGGCGCCGCTGCTTGAGGGTGACCTCCATGGACCGGCCCTCGGTGCGGGTCTCCAGGTAGGGCTGGTCCGCGACGAGCGTGGACAGCTTCGCGTGGCCGAAGTCGCGGGGGTCGAAGTCCACGTGGGTGCGGGACATGTGCTGGCCGATGAGGGACAGCGAGGCCCAGCCGTCGTCGCCGGAGGTGGCGTTCACGGCCTTGACCAGGGCGGACTGCAGGTTGATGCGGGAGGCGGGCTCGGCGTCGTCGTCGGCGTCCGCGCGCACGTCCGGCGGGGTCGGGTCCTCGGCGGTGATGACCTCGGCGGAGTCCACGTCCACGAGGACGGAGCCGCGACCGGCGCCCCGGCCGCGGCCGCGCACGGCGCGCTGCGGGGCGGCCTCGTCGGATTCGGGGGCCGGCGTCACGTCCGGGGCGGGTTCGACGACGGGGGCGGGCTCGGCCTCGGCCGGCTGCTCGGAGGCGACGTCGGCGGC
>NZ_JAKRNH010000051.1:0-17023 GCF_022346985.1 Micrococcus sp. ACRRV | reverse complement strand
GGGGGAGTCTCTTAGACGGGGGTGGTGAAGGTTCCGGCGAGGTTCTGGAGTTGGTAGATCCACGCCGTCCAGATTCCGGTGGCCATCAGGACGCCGACCAGCACGAGCAGGGTGCCGCCGGCGATATTGAAGGCGCGCATGTGGCGGCGCACGAAGCCCAGTGCGGTGCTGACCCAGCCCAGGCCTCTGGCGACGAGCACGAAGGGTATGCCCAGTCCCAGGCAGTAGACGAAGCCGAGCAGGGCCCCGCGCCATGCCCCTCCGGTGGTGGTGCTCAGGGCCAGCACGGCGCTGAGTGTCGGTCCCATGCAGGGTGTCCAGCCCAGGCCGAAGCCCAGGCCCAGCAGTGGGGCTCCGGCCAGGCCGGTCCGGGGGGTGAAGGAGGGGGTCGTGGTCCGTTGCAGGAAGGTGAGCATGCCCATCAACGCCAGTCCCATGAGGATGACGAGGACGCCGAGGATGCGGATCAGCAGGTCCTGCCAGCGCAGCAACCAGCCGCCGATCAGACCGAAGGCGGCCCCGTAGAGGGTGAAGACGGCGGCGAAGCCGAGGATGAACAGGCCCACTCCGGTCATCACCCGGCGGCGGTTGTCCGGGCGGGTGGGGTCGGACAGCCCGGAGACGTAGCCCAGATATCCGGGCACCAGCGGCAGGATGCACGGTGAGAGGAAGGAGACGATCCCGGCGATGGCCGCCAAGGGGATGGCCAGCAGCAGGGCGCCGGACTGGACCGTCTGAGCGAAGTACTCGCCCATTCATTTCCTCCTACGGGTCAGGACCGGGCTGTCCGGCCGAAGGTTTCGGGCGGGCAGGGTGCGGCGGGTGTGGGTGAGCGATGAAGGCATGTTCTTTCCTGGGCGGCCACCGTGCGATCCCCCCGTGGATGGAGGGGTGTGGGCCGGGCGGGAGGGTCAGTGGATGTAGGAGAAGACGCCCATCATCCCGGCCTCGGCGTGGTAGGCGTTGTGGCAGTGGGTCAGCCACTGACCCGGGTTGTCCGCCTCGAAGTCGAAGACGATGGTTTGCCGGGGTTTGATGATGACCGTGTCCTTGCGGGCGCCATGGTCGGCCAGCTGGAAGGTGTGGCCGTGCAGGTGCATGGGGTGCCACATGTCGGTGTCGTTGGTCATCGTGACCCGCACGCGTTCGTCCAACCGGAGTTCGAAGGCGCCCTCGAAGGGGTTGGCCGGGTCGAAGCGTCGCCCGTTGATGCCCCAGTCGTACTCCATCATCGATCCGGTGAGGCGTACCTCGTGGGTCCTGGTCGGGTCCTTGGGTGGGAGCAGGACGGATTCGTGTGCCTTCAGTCGGCTGCCATCGAGCACGGTTCCGCCCAGGGTCTGCGGGAGCCGACCGGAGAGCGTGGTCTTTGGACCGGCTGCGATGATGCCGTAGGCGTGGCCGGTCTTGCCCTCGGGCAGGGCCAGTACGGGCACCGCCTGGTCGCCGAGGGTGATCAGCACGTCCAGGCGTTCGCCCATCCCCAGGACGACGGCATCGGCCTGGCGGGGCTGGACCGGGAACCCGTCGGTGTGGGTGATGGTCAGTTCCTGGCCGGGGATCCCGACCCGGTAGGCGGTGTCTCCGGCCGCGTTGATCAAGCGCAGGCGGATCCGGTTGCCCGGGGTGCTGGAGAAGGTGTCCGGGTCGGATGGGGGGCGGCCGTTGAACAGGTGCACGGGGATCTTCACGTCGCCGGCGTCCCCGCCCAGATAGTCGCTCTCAGCGCCCATGAGCATGTGCTTCATGGGCATGCCCGAGGAGCTGTCCTGGCTCATGGACCCGTGGTCCATGCCCGCCATGCCGGCCATGCCCTCCATGTCGCCGGACATGTCCATCCCGGCGGAGAGTTCCTCGACGACGTCCTGCGGTGTTCCGGTGATCCCGTCGAGCCAGTCGTCCAGGATCACGACCCATTCCTGGTCGTAGCTGGGGGGCTCGTTGGGGTCCTCGACGATCAGGGCCCCGTACAGGGCGCGTTCGCGCTGGGTGTCGAAGTGGGAGTGGTACCAGTACGTGCCCGGATGGGACAGCCGGAAGCCGTACGTATAGCGTCCTCCGGCGGCGATGGGGTCCTGGGTCACCCCCTGGACTCCGTCGGCGTCGTTGCGCAGGGCCAGCCCGTGCCAGTGCACGCTCGTGTCCTCGGGCAGGTCGTTGGCGACGCTGACCTTGAGCAGGTCCCCGGTCTGGGCGCGCAGCAGCGGCCCGTTGAGGCCGTCGTTGTATCCCCAGGTGGTCAGGCCCCGACCCTGGACGGAGGTCTCGAGGGGTGCGGCGGAGAGCCGGTGGGTGACGGTGCTGCCCGAGGCGGCGCGTCGTTTCTCGTACTCGGCGACCAGCGGGTCGGTGGGCAGGATGCGCCCTGACGGTTGGGGGCTGATGGCGGGATCGGCGCAGGCGGCCAGCCCGGCCAGCGCCAGGGCCCCGACGGAGGCGCCCAGGAAGGTGCGGCGGGTGGTCAGTGAGGAGGTCATCGGTTCTTCTTTCCGTCATCCGGCCCCGTGTCGCAGGCGGGCGCGACGGGGCCGGGCATGGCTGATCAGTTGCTGGGTGAGGCCGGTGGCGTACCGGGGCTGCGTGCCGCTGTCACCCGGAGGTATTGGCGGACCCTGCGCTCACCGGTGGGGCGCGGTCGGGGGCTTTAGGTGCGGCTGATGGCCAGTTGAGCCAGTGAAGGGTCCACGGGGGCCGGAAATGGGCAACCCAGGGCACGGGTGGTGCGGTCAGTCCCCCACCGGGGCTAGGCAGGAGGGCCCGGGAGGCCAAGTGGGACACGACAGGTGCCTTGGTCAGGGCCGAGGCGCAGGTATCGTCCACGGCCTCCAGGGCACAGACCGGCAGCCCGGGGTCGGCTGCCTCATCCCCGGCAGGCTCGGCCGGGAGCACGACCTCGGGCACCATGCCGGCCGGACCGATGGCCCCCGGCCCGAGGTGATGAACAGTTGTGGCGGCGGCCGTACCGGTGGCGGCCCAAGCCGCGCTGGTGCCCGTACCAGCGTGCATCCCGAGCAGGCCCAGGATCAACACGAGGGTGCCCAGAACGGTTCGAAGGGCGGGCCAGCCGGACAGGGGGCGGCGGGAGGAGGTCACAGCAGCGATTCGGTGGTGTTCCCGCCGTCCGTGGTGGACAGCACGGTCGAGCCGACGACCAGCAGTGCTTCGGTCTGCCCGTCGTCGGTGATGCCCGTTCCCAGGGCGGTGGCCGTGCCGACCGGGCGGTCGCTGGCGGTCCAGGTGTCGCCGGCGTCGGTGCTGGTCAGCAGGTGTCCCTCGGTGCCGGCGCCCACGGCGGTGGTGTCATCGGCCCAGGCGACCAGGTGCATCAGCTGGGGGGTGTCCAGGGTGGTCCAGGTCGCGCCGTGGTCGGTCGAGCGCAACATGCCGGTTTCGGTGGTGGCCAGCACGGTCCCGGTTTGGGGGGAGATCGCCAGCGATGCCGGGGCGACGGGGATCTCAAGGCTCTGCCAGGTGAGGCCGTCGGTGCTGGCGCGCAGTTGCCCATCGAAGCCGAGGACCCCGTTCGGGCCGGCGGCCAGGGTGTGGAAATCGGATGCGCCGCCGCGGGAGAGCACCGTCCAGCTCTGGCCCCGGTCGGTGGACTCGGCCAGGCCCAGCGGCTCGGGCAGGTCGGTGCGCGGCGCGGGGTGACCCGAGGCCAGGTAGCGGCCCTCGGGAGTCAGAGTGAAACCCATGAAGTCCACGACCGGACCGACCTGGGTCAGCTCCCCGTCCTGGAGCCGGAACAGGCCCTGGTGGGTGGCCAGCAGCACCTCACCGGACTCGGGGTCCCGGGTGAGGGCATGGACGTGGGTGATGGCCGTGCCGGTGCCCTGCGTGCCGGTGCCGGCCGCCGGGGATGTCGCGGGGTTCGGCGCGGCGCAGGCGGTGAGGGTGCCAGCGCCGAGCAGGGTCAGCCCGCCGGCGATCAGGGTTCTGCGGGTCAGGGGGGTCATGGAGCCTTTCCGCCCCGGGCCAAAAGGCGGGGCTTCTACCATTGTCGGCCGGTGACGCGCCGGGATGGGGCGGTTTGCCTTGAAGATTCGATGAAGATTCCCCGCCCCGGCACCGTTCTGAGCCGCCGGGGCGCGAGACAGAGCGAGACTGGACCCATGAACTCTGGCACTGGCACTGGGACTGACACTGGGACTGGTCCGGCGGCCGGCCGGGTGTTGGTGGTCGATGACGAGAAGCCGCTGGCGCGCATGGTGGCCACCTACCTGGAGCGGGCCGGCTACGAGGTGGCCCTCACCCACACCGGCCCGGCCGCAGTGCAGGCCGCCCGGGTTCACGAGCCCGACGTGATGGTCCTGGACCTGGGCCTGCCCGGGCTGGACGGGATCGAGGTGTGCCGGCGGGTGCGGGCCTTCTCCGAGTGCTATGTGCTGATGCTCACCGCCCGCGGCGATGAGCACCACCGGTTGGAGGGATTGGCGGTGGGGGCCGATGACTACATCACCAAACCCTTCAGCGTCCGGGAGCTGGTCGCCCGGGTGGGGGCGGTCATGCGCCGGCCGCGCACAACGGGGTCAGCCCCCGAACCGGAACGGGTCTGCGGTGACCTGGTCATCGACCTGGCCGCCCACGAGGCCCGCGTGTCGGGCCAGGTGGTGCAACTAACGCGCACGGAGTTCGACCTGCTGGCCGCCTTGTCGGGGCGCCCGCACCAGGCCTTCTCCCGGCGCCAGCTGATCGATATCGTCTGGGACCCGGCCTGGGTGGGCGATGAACGGCTCGTGGACGTGCACATCAAGAACCTGCGCCGCAAGCTCGACGCGGACCCGGCCCGCTATATCGACACCGTCCGCGGGGTCGGCTACCGGATGGCGGAGCAATGACCAGCCGGCGGCGCTACCAAGGATTAGCGGCCCGGTTCTTCCTCGCCCAGCTGCTGGTGGTGGGGGCCAGCGTGCTGGCCGCGGTGGTGGTGGCCTCCCTGGCCGGCCCACCACTGTTCCACGAGCACCTGGAACAGGCCGGGGCCGGACACGATGCAGCCCAGATGCTGCACGTGGAGCAGGCCTACCGGGACGCCAATTTCTGGACCCTGGGCGTGGCCCTGGCCACGGCCTTGATCTGTTGTCTGGCATTGACCTGGCATGTCGCCCGCCGGATCCAGAGTCCGATCAACGCCCTGACCCAGGCGGCCAAGGCCATGGCCGGTGGACGGTACGACACCCGCGTGCCGGCCATGGGCGCCGGCACCGAGGTGGAGGAGCTGGCAGGGTCTTTCAACACCATGGCCGCACGGCTTCAGCGCACCGAGGACACCCGTCGACGGATGCTCTCGGACCTGGCCCACGAGCTACGCACCCCCGTCTCCGTGCTGACCGTCTACCACGAGGCCCTGCAAGACGGGGTGTCCCACTGGGACGAGCCCACCGGTGAGCTGATGGGTGGGCAGCTGGCCCGGTTGACCCGGCTGGTGGAGGACATCAACGACGTCTCCCGCGCCGAGGAGGGCCGGATCGAACTGGACCGCAGCCCCCAAGGGGTCAGCGGGCTGCTGCATGCCGCGACCGAGGCCCACAAGGAGGCCTACGCCACCAAGGGCGTGGCCCTGACCATGGACGCCGATCCGGGCCTGGCCGTGGACGTGGACCGCCAGCGCATGGGCCAGGTCCTGGACAACCTGCTCACCAACGCCCTGCGCCACACCCCGGCCGGGGGCCGGGTCACCCTCGAGGCCCGACAAAGCCCGTCCGGGGTCACGCTCAGCGTCACCGACACCGGGGAGGGGATCTCTCCCGAGCACCTGCCGCACGTCTTCGAACGCTTCTACCGCGGGGACACCGCCCGCGACCGTGACCACGGCGGCTCCGGGGTCGGCCTGGCCATCTCCCGAGCTCTCATCCAGACCCACGGCGGCACCTTGAGCGTCACCTCCACCACGGCCGGGGCGACGTTCACCATCGACCTGCCCACCAAGCAGCCCCCCGACCAGCCCACCTACCGGCGCACCCGTTTATCCACCGTGAACACCGGCGCTCCACCCCTTGAATGATACCCCCGGGGGGTATATACCAATTGGAGAGGCGCCGTCCGGCGCCGCCCTCAGACCTGAAGGAGACCGTCATGACCGAATCCGCCCGCACCCCGCTGCCGGGGGCCACCAACGGCTGCTCGTGCTGCGCCCCAGCCGCCGACGCCACCGCCCCCGCCGGGCACCAGAGTGCCGACCCAACCGGGACGAGCGCCGGCGACGCGACCTACCAGGTGGAGGGCATGACCTGCGGACACTGCGTGGGCTCCGTCGCCGAGGCCGTGAGCGCCCTGGACGGGGTGGACGATGTCCGGGTCGAACTGGTCGCCGGCGGGGCCTCCCCCGTCACCGTGACCGGGCCCGCCTCCGCGGACTCCGTGCGGACGGCCATCGAAGCGGCCGGCTACCGCGTCCGGATCTAACCGACCCATCCCCTCGAGGTCGGCGCCCCACCGCCGAGCCGGTCGCCGAACAGACCGCCGAGCAGAAGGAACACCATGAGCACCCCGCACCACCACGATCACCCCACCGACCAGACCGCCGAACACCCAGACCCGAACCCCCACGCCGGCCACGCCAACCACACCGACCATGCCGCCCACCACCCCGCGGACGCGGCCACCCACGGGCAGGCCATGCCCCAGGGCCACGCCCACTCGGCCCTGGACGAGGACCACCAGGTCCACGACCACGGTCAGCACGCCGGGCATTCCACCGCGATGTTCAAGAACCGGTTCTGGGTCTCACTGGTGCTCTCCATCCCGGTGGTGTTCTTCAGCCACATGGTCGGGCAGCTGCTGGGCTACCACGTCCCCGAGTTCCCGGGCTCGGCGTGGATTGCCCCGGTGCTGGGCACCGTGATCTACCTCTATGGCGGCATGCCCTTCCTGAAGGGCGGGCTGACCGAGTTGCGCGCCCGCCAGCCCGGGATGATGCTGCTGATCGCGATGGCCATCACGGTGGCCTTCGTCGCCTCCTGGGTCACGACCCTGGGCATCGGGGACCTGATGCTGGACTTCTGGTGGGAGCTGGCGCTGCTGGTGGTCATCATGCTGCTGGGCCACTGGATGGAGATGCGCGCCCTGGGCGCGGCCTCCTCCGCCTTGGACGCGCTGGCGGCGCTGCTGCCGGAGGAGGCCGAGAAGGTCGTGGACGGTGACACCATCACCGTGCCGATCACCGAGTTGGCCGTGGGCGATGTGGTGCTAGTGCGGGCCGGGGCCCGGGTGCCGGCCGACGGGACCATCCTCGAGGGCGCCGCGGAGTTCGACGAGGCGATGATCACCGGGGAGTCGAAGCCCGTGCTGCGCCAGGCCGGGGACACGGTGGTCGCTGGGACCGTGGCCACCGACAACACCGTGCGGGTGAAGGTGGCCGCCGTCGGGACCGACACGACCCTGGCCGGGATCCAGCGGATGGTCGCCGACGCCCAGGAATCCTCCTCCCGCGCCCAGGCGTTGGCCGACCGGGCGGCGGCCCTGCTGTTCTGGTTCGCCCTGGTTGCGGCGATCATCACCGCGATCGTGTGGACCGCGATCGGCCAGCCCACCGACGCGGTCACCCGCACCGTGACCGTGCTGGTCATCGCCTGCCCGCACGCCCTGGGCCTGGCCATCCCGCTGGTGATCGCCCTCTCCACGGAGAAGGCCGCCAAGTCCGGGGTCCTGATCAAGGACCGGATGGCCCTGGAGCGGATGCGCACCATCGACGTGGTCCTGTTCGACAAGACCGGCACCCTGACCGAGGGCGCCCACGTCGTCACCGCCGTCACCGCGATGCCTGGCGTGTCCGAGGCAGAACTGCTGGCGGTGGCCGCCGCGGCCGAGGCTGACAGCGAGCACCCCGTGGCCCGGGCCATCGTCACCGCCGCCGGGCAGCACCCGCAGGCCAGCACGTTGCGCAAGCGCGGCACGGACTTCAGTGCTGCCATGGGCCGCGGGGTGCGCGCCACCGTGGACGGCTCCGAGATCCTCGTCGGGGGCCCGAACATGCTGCGCGAGCTTAACCTGACCATGCCGGCGGAGATCACTGAGCACACCGCCTCCTGGACCGCGCGCGGGGCCGGGGTGTTGCACGTGCTGCGCGAGGGGTCCGTTATCGGCGCGGTCGCCGTGGAGGACAAGGTCCGCCCCGAGTCCCGGGCCGCCGTGGCCGCCCTGCACGCCCGCGGCATCAAGGTCGCGATGATCACCGGCGATGCCCGCCAGGTCGCCGAGGCCGTCGGGGCGGACCTGGGCATCGACGAGGTCTTCGCCGAGGTCCTCCCCCAGGACAAGGACACCAAGGTCACCGAGTTGCAGTCCCGGGGACTGTCCGTGGCCATGGTGGGCGACGGCGTCAACGACGCCCCGGCACTGGCGCGGGCCGAGGTCGGCATCGCCATCGGCGCCGGCACCGACGTGGCCATGGAGTCCGCCGGCGTTGTGCTGGCCAGCAACGACCCCCGCGCGGTGCTGTCGATGATCGAGCTCTCCCAGGCCAGCTACACCAAGATGATCCAGAACCTGGTGTGGGCCACCGGCTACAACGTGCTCGCCGTGCCGCTGGCCGCCGGCGTGCTCGCCCCGATCGGGTTCGTGCTCTCCCCCGCGGTGGGCGCGATCCTGATGTCCGCCTCCACCATCGTGGTCGCCCTCAACGCCCAACTGCTGCGCCGGATCAACCTGGACCCGGGCCACCTGGCCCCCCTCGGCGCCCCCCGGCCGGAGGCTGCCCTTCAACCCGCGACCTCCTGATCGCGGCTCTTGGCGCGAACTCTGATATGAACCCTCAACCCACTATGGAAGGACCCACCATGAAACGCACCATGACGCTGACCGCCCTGGCCCTGGCCTCCGCCCTGACCTTGACCGCCTGCGGCACCGGCGCCCAGGACGAGAACGCTGGCGCTGAGGCCTCGGCCACTGCGACCAGCTCCGCCCCGGCCGCCACCCCTGCGGCCACGGCCACCGCGACACCGTCCACCACGGCGACCGGTTCGGCTGAGGAGGTCTCCGCCGAGCACAACGACGCGGACGTGATGTTCGCCCAAATGATGATCCCGCACCACCAGCAGGCCGTTGAGATGAGCGAGATGCTGCTGGCCAAGGATGACGTCCCGGCGGAGGTGGCCGCATTCGCCCAGAAGGTCATCGACGCCCAGGGGCCGGAGATCAAGCGCATGAACTCCATGCTCACCGCCTGGGGCCAAGACCCCGTGGACACGGACGGCATGGACGGTATGGAGGGCATGGACCACGGCGGGATGTCCGGGATGATGTCCGAGGAGGACATGACCGCCCTCGACCAGGCCCAGGGCACCGAGGCCGCCCGGTTGTACCTGGAGCAGATGACCGCCCACCACAAGGGCGCCGTGGACATGGCCAAGGACGAGGCCAAGGACGGCCAGAACCCGCAGGCCGTGCAGCTCGCCGAGCAGGTCATCGCCGACCAGGAGGCCGAGATCACCGAAATGCAACAGATGCTCGACAAGCTCTGAGCACCGTCGTCCGCTGCGGGCATCCGGTGAGACGCGGCTGGCGATAGACCCCGAAACCGGAACAGGTCCTCCAGGAAAGGAGACGAGCATGCAGGACAAGATCAAGGTCGCGGTGAACGGGTACGGGGTCATCGGCAAACGCGTCGCCGACGCGGTCCGGGCCCAGGAGGACATGGCGCTGGTCGGAGTCAGTGACGTCATCGCTGACTACCGGATCGCGACTGCGGCCGGGAAGGGTATCCCCGTCTACGCCTCTACCGAGCAGGCCCTACCGGTGATGGCGGATGCCGGCCTTCCCGTCGTCGGAGGCCTGCACGACCTGCTCGAGAACGTTGACGTCGTGGTGGACTGCACCCCGGCCCAGGTGGGCGCCGGCAACCTGGAGCTCTACCGTGCCCACGGGGTCAAATCCGTGTTCCAGGGCGGGGAGAAGCACGATCTCACCGGCCACTCCTTCGTCGCCCACGCCAACTACGCCACCGCCCTGGGCCGGGACAGCACCCGGGTGGTGTCCTGCAATACCACCGCCACCGTCCGGGCCCTTACCGCGCTGAAGGACGTCGGACTGCTGTCCAAGGCCCGGGGGGTGCTCATCCGCCGGGCCACCGATCCGTGGGAATCGGACCACTCGGGGATCATGAACACCATCGTCCCCGAGGGCCGAATCCCCAGCCATCAGGGGCCCGACGCCCAGTCGGTGGTCCCGGACCTGGACGTGGTCACCATGGCCGCCAAGGGAGCCCACACTCAGAACCACCTGCACTACTGGACGATCGAGCTCACCCGCCCGGCCGAGAAGCAGGAGGTGTTGGAGGCGTTCCGGGCGATGCCGCGGATCGCCTTCGTCCGGCGCTCGGACGGCGTCGTGGCGGTCAATAGCACCGTGGAACTCATGGAGGACCTGGGCCGGCCCCGGGGTGATATGTATGAGGTGGCCCTCTGGGAAGACATCCTCACCGTGGACGGCAACGAGCTGTACTACACCTACACGGTGGACAACCAGGCGATCGTCGTCCCCGAGAACATCGACGCGATCCGGGCCCTCACCGGAACCGTCGACGACGGCGGCGAGTCCATCCGGCGCACCGACCGCGCCTTGGGGGTGCGCCAGGACTTCGTGCGCTCCTCGGTGGCTGCCCGTTGAACTGCGCGGCAGACGCCGCTGAGGCGGTGCCCGGCCCCAGGAATGGGGGGTGGTCGGACACCGCTTCGGCGGCCGCGGACTACCGCAGCGGTCCTATGGCCTCCGGTCAGGTGCGAGAGGCCGTCGCGATCGCGTTGATGGCCTCATCCAACACCGCATTGAACTGCGCTGGGCTCTGGGCCGTACTCAGCCCTTCGGTCAGGGCGCGGGAGAAGCTGGCGATCACGCCGTGGTTGCGGGCCAGCAGGGTGGTGGCCTGGGCCCGGGTATAGCCGCCCGACAGGGCCAGGACGCGGATCACTCGGGGATGGTCCACGAACTCGCGGTAGAAGTCCGCCCGCTCCGGCAGCGTCACTTTGAGGATGACCGACTGGTCGTCTCCGAGCTTGTCCAATTGGGCGAGGATTGCCGCCTTGAGCTGGCCCTCCACCTCGGCCTTGCGGGGGCTGCGGATATCCACCTCGGGCTCGATGATGGGCACCAGCCCGGTAACGAGGATCTGACGGGCGAGCCCGAACTGCTGCTCCACGACGGAGCCCACCCCGTCCCCGGGCAGCTTGATGACCGAGCGCATCTTCGTCCCGAACATGTGCTTTTCGACGGCTCGAGACAGTAAGTCATCCAGGTGCGGGATGGGTTTCATGAGCTGGGCGCCTTGCTGTTCCGGGGCCAAGCCCTGGTCGATTTTGAGGAAGGGCACGATGCCTTTGCTGTTCCACAGGTAGTCGCCCGTGGGGGAACCCTCCACCTGGCGGTTCATTGTGTTCTCGAACAGGATGGCCCCCATGACGCGCTCACCGTCGAAGCTGGGGCTGGTGATGATACGTGTGCGCACCTGGTGTACCAGGTCGAACATCTCCTCTGGGCCGGAGTAGGCATCCTTGTCGATCCCGTAGAGGTGCAAGGCCGCCGGGGTGCTGCCCCCGCTCTGGTCCAGCGCCGCGACGAATCCGGCACCGTTCCTGACCCTCTGATACTTCTCCGAGTCCATGGGAGCCTTCCGCGGCGAGGGAGCACGGTGGTCCAGGTTCCCTGCGCGCGTCATGGACGACTGGCCGCCCTCAAGGGGGAACGGTCATCAGCAGGCTCAACCCAGGGTGACGAGCAGGTCCGCGCAGGCCTGCTCACACCGGCGGCAGGCCTCGGCACACACCTTGCAGTGCTCGTGCATCTGGGCGTGGCTCTCGCACTCCTCCGCGCACGCCTTGCACGCGGTCCGGCAGGCCTCGAGCAGGGCGCGAGTGGTCTCGACGTTGTTGCCGGTCTGCCGGGACAACACCCTGCCCGTGGCGGCGCAAACTTCGGCGCAGTCCAGGTTCAACCGGATGCACTGCCTCAGGTCGGCGACCATGTCCTCGGCCAGGCAGGCGTCCGCGCAGGCGGTGCACGTCTGGGCGCACTCGAAGCAGGCCTGGATGCATTCGGCCAGTTTCTGCCGATCGATGTTCCCCACCTCCTTCGGGTAGGTCTCCAGCATGGCGCTCACGTGATGGGTCATGATGTGCTCCTTCGTCGATCTGATCCGACGCACCGGCCTTCGCCGGCCCGCCCTGCCATCGACCGTAGACCGCCCCGCCGACGCGGGTGAAGGGCTCAACCTTGAAGGTTCCGTGAAGATCGCCGGCCACGGAGGCCCGCGGACTCCTTTACGGGCAGGGATGACGCAGGTGTGACCAGCTGCCCCTCAGCCCGGCCGACGGCCCTGAGGACCACGCCGACGGGGAGGACCAGCAGGGCTCGCCTCAACGTGGATCCTGTCGGACCGGACGGTCGGTGTCGGGAAGAGCGCTTATGCGATCCGACCAGGGGCGTCGAGGCCGCCGGTGCAGGCCGCCCCGGGCTCAGGCGCGTCGGGGGACTGCCAGTACTCGGCCACGAACTGCTCGATCCGTTCATCCTCCGGGGAATCCACCGCCACCTGCGCCTGCCAGGCCGAAAGCACGATGGGCGAATCCAGGCCCTCGTAGGGGGCCAGGACGACATAGGCGTCCGGTAGGGCCGTCCGCAGGGCATCGACTTGCTCCTGTGAGAGCGCCTCGGAATCGTAGGCGGCACCGTGCTCCAAAGCGTGCACGGCATTCTCGTTGGGTACTGGTTCGGTGTAGACCCCACAGTTGAGCCAGGCGCTGGCATGATCGCCACCCACCGGCGGCGACTGCTCGTAGTCCACAGGGGTGCTCACGTGGTTAGCGCTGAGCCCCTCGAAGGTCTGCAGCCCGGCGATCTCAATGTCCTCCCGAGCCTGGGGCGGAGGATTCTGAATCACGGCGAGTGTCACCAGCCCGCCGACCACGGCGATGGCGGTGAGCGCTCCCGCTCCGACCAGAACCTTCCGCCGACGTTCAGCCTTGGCTTCCGGGTCTGCCGTGAGTTTGGTTGACATCTGATCTGTGGTCCCGGGAGGGACTGCTGGAAGGATGACCCCATGCCCGCTGCATACCCCCGGGAGTTCCGCCAGGACGTGGTCGCGATCGCCCGTAACGGTCAGATGCCGATCGCGCAGGTCGCTAAGGACTTCGGCATCACCGCCTCCTGCCTGCGACGCTGGCTGGCCCAAGACGATGTCGAGGCCGGGATCCGGCCCGGCCTCACCAAAGCTGAGAACGAGGAGCTGAAGGCTCTCAAGCGCCGTAACCGTGAATTGGAGATGGAGAACGAGGTCCTACGGCGTGCGGCCGCGTATCTGTCCCAGGCGAACCTGAAATTGGGTCAGTCCCCAAAATGACCTATCCCGTCGTGAAGGACCTGGCCCGCGACGGGATCCCCGTGAAACTCTCCTGCCGGGTCCTCGGGTTCTCCCGTCAGGCCTACTACCAGTGGCTGGCCGAACCTGTCAGCGCGCGGGAATGGTCCGACGCGCATGCCGCCAACGCCGTCCTCGACGCCCATGCCGATGACCCGGAGTTCGGATACCGGTTCCTGGCTGACGAGCTCCGCGGCCGTGGCTTGGACGTGTCGGACCACCAGGTGTTGAAGGCCTGCCGGCTCGTGCGTGTCCGCTGCTGCCACTCGATCCGCCGCGGCTCGGGCAAGCGTCCTGGCCCTGCCGTTCATGACGATCTGGTTCGTCGTCAGTTCCGCGCTGACAAGCCGAATCAGTTGTGGCTCACGGACATCTCAGAGCATTGGGCCGGGGATTCCAAGCTTTACCTCTGCGCGGTCAAGGACGTGTTCTCGAACCGGATCGTGGGCTACTCGATCGACCGGCGGATGAGCTCGCAGCTGGCCGTGGACGCCCTGCAGATGGCCCTGGCCCGGCGCGGAGGCAAAGCCGGAGTCCAGGGCTGCCGGGTGCATTCGGATCGAGGGTCGCAATTTCGGGCCAGGCGATTCGTGGAGACGCTTCGGGTCAACGGCTTGATCGGGTCGATGGGCCGGGTCGGTGCTGCTGGGGACAACGCGGCAATGGAATCCTTCTTCGCGCTGTTGCAGAAGAACGTGCTGAACCGGCGTCGCTGGGACTCCTTCGCCCAGCTCCGGCTCGCGATCGTGAGCTGGATCGAGCGGACCTATCACCGCCGTCGTAGGCAGGCCCGTCTCGGGAAGCTCACCCCCGTCGAGTTCGAGATGGTTCAATCAGTCCAGGCGGCTGCCGCCGCCTGATAACTCGTGTCAAGCAAACTCATGGCTGACCCTTCCGCCGGGGTGAACGTGTCGCCCGTCAGTTGTCACCTATCCGTGCAGCAGTCCCGCAGCAGTGGTGTCGAGATGCGGTGAACATTGCCTAGGACGCGCGATGAACTCTGCTCCACGCCAGACGTTCACACCGGCGCCAGTAGGAGACGTCGGAGCGTCGGTTACCGACACGGAGTGACAGTCTCCTGCAGCCACGGACGGGAGTCGTCCAGCCTCGCCAGGGACGCAGTACGACCGCATGAACCTGGCGGGCGTCACAACGGAATCAGTGGGTCGCAGTGGTCTGCTGGTACACCGTGAGCTGGGTGGAACCGTCCACGTTTGTGTACGTGCTGGACATGATGGCCTCGAAAGGAGGCTCCTCGCCTCGGTGGGCCTTGGCCCGGTAGACGAGGGTGGCGGCCGAGGGCCCGGCGGGAATCAGTCGCTCGTCCGTGAGCTCGTAGTTGTCCCAGGCGGGTGCGGCATTCAGGGAGGCCATCACTGCGTCGCGGTCGAGAACAGCACCGTTGACGAGGATCATGACCCCGTCGTCGGGCATCAGGTTGCCGTAGAAATCGGCCCCTTCAGAACGGCAGAGAGCGTCCCAGCCGGCGCGCTCGAGGTCGCGAAGGTGATTCATGTCCAAGGCGGTCATACATCTATGAAAACCGTGACTGAGCATCCTCGCCAAGCGTTCGGGCGCCCCCCCGAGGCACGCCGCGCGCTCCCTCTACTAAGGAGTCTTCGTGCTCAGGGGTGGTCAGCTCGAGGCCTCCGAGCGCACCCTGAGAAGGGTTGCCGGCAAGACTTGGCGAGGGGCAGGAAGACCGCGCGCGACACGAGGGGATGTTGAGACGCACGAAAGGTTGCGCAAGTCAACCGCTGTGTCTTGCCCGCCTCCCGGAGCTCGGACCCCCTGCTGTCACCGAACGCCAGAGCATCATGCCTCAGGCATACCCCGACTGCGCGTCGTCAGCCTGCATCCATTGGCCCTGCCCATCGCCTTTCAAACCGGTCGTCAGAATGAGCCCGTCGCTACGGAGACCGAGCGAATGGGTCGATCCCGCTGCGATGGCCACGACATCTCGCCAGGCTTGAGTGCGGCACTGACCGAGACTGTCGTTTCCGCCCGCTAGAACTCGTCCGTCCTCGGTCAATCCGAGCACGTGATGGCTGCCAGCCGAAACCGCCGTTATGCCCCGCCAGCGGCGCGTCTCATCAAGGCCTGCGGCAGCGTCCCCACAGGCCAGGACGGAGCCGTCCTTCATGAGACCCAGGGTATGGAGGTAGCCGGCCGCGATCCCCACGACATGGGTCCACCCGCCCACGGTCCCCTGCCCACGCGTGTTCAACCCCTTGGCCACGACGGTCCCATCTGACCGCAATCCGACGGAGTGCCAGTCCCCGGCAGCGACGGCAACAATCTCTGACCAGCCCTCCACGTCGCACGCCCCGTCGTCCCGCCGGCCTATGGCCATCACTGAGCCGTCTGCGCGCACGCCCAGGGTGCGACGCCATCCTGCGGCGACACCCACCATCTCGTCCCACTCCGCGACCTCGCACTGCCCGTGCGCGTTCCAGCCCGCGGCGAGGACCGTGCCGTCGGCGCATAGTCCCAACGAGTGGGACCGGCCCGTATTACGTGCGGCGTGGACATTTCCGGCGGCCACCGCGACAACGTTGGTCCACTCGGTCACGGCGCACTCGTCCGCCCCGGGCGGGCCTGCGGCCAGCACGCGACCACTGCCGGTAAGGGCCAGCGAGTGTCGTCGACCAGCCGCCAGGGGGACCCGCTGAATGGTCATCGGACGATATCCCGCAGGGGCGTCCACCCCACAGGAAGCGGCCAGCGGATGGCTGCCCGTTGCCGGTCTGCTTCGCGGGACCACCCCTGGGCCTCCCCAGCTGTCCCCACCGGGCCGCGGGCGACGCGCAAACCGACATCTTCGAGAACAGCATCTGGGGCGCTTCCACGGCGCACCGAAGCGCGCACACTCCACGGTTCATCGGCCCATCCTCCGCCGCGCAGGGTGCGGTAGTCGCCGTACCGAGCGGTGTCGGCGTAGTCCCAGCACCATTCCCAGACGTTGCCGAGCATGTCATGCAGACCCCACGGGTTGGCCCCCTTCTGCCCGACGGGCTGAGGCCCGTCGAGGTGGTCGAGGCTGGTCCAGGCGACGTCTTCAAGTGGCCCGTAGGTCGGTGAGGTCGTGCCGGCGCGGCAGGCGTACTCCCACTCGGCCTCGGTGGGAACACGGTACCCGTCGGCAGCGGTGTTCCAGGCGACGGTGCGCCCATCCTCGCCACGCGTGTAGGCCGACTGCAGGTCGTCGGTCTCGGAGAGCTCGTTGCAGAGGCCGATGGTGTCAAACCACGTCAGGGCTGTGATCGGCCGTCCGGTGCGCGGGTCGTGGAGGGGATGCACGGCCATCTCGAAGGACTCCACCTCCACGGCGCGCGTAGTCTGGCGGCGGGCATCGCGGAGGGTGACCCTTCCGGAAGGAAGGGGGGCCATGATGGGCAGGGGCATGGCGTCAGCGTGGCACACCGCCTGACCGGAGAAAAGTTGTCGAGATGTAGCCAAGATTGCACACCTCGTAGCACGTGGAGGTCACGGACCAGCCGCCCTACTGCGCCCGAAGGGCCGTCAGCAGACCCCGCGGCTGGGTCGTGGGGATCTAGGGCGTGTCTGAGAATAGATGCACGAGTCAGCTGAGACCCTGGGGACATGTCCCGGTTCCAGATGCTCTCTGACACCCAATGGGAGTTGATCGCCCCGATGCTCCCGACCCGGACCGGC
>NZ_JAKRNH010000050.1:0-17230 GCF_022346985.1 Micrococcus sp. ACRRV | reverse complement strand
TCCTTGGGGGAGGGCTCGGCCTGCAGGGAGGGGGCGGGCTCGTCGTCGTCGACGCCCTCGGTGTGCGTGCCCAGCAGCTCGAGGTAGATGAACTGGTCCACGGCGTTGCGCAGGGAGGCGGGCGTCTTGCGGGCGCCCAGGCCGATCACGCGCTTGCCGGACTCGCGGAGGCGCGTGGCCAGGCGGGTGAAGTCGGAGTCGGAGGAGACCAGGGCGAACGCGTCCACGTTGCCCATCCAGAGCAGGTCCATGGCGTCGATGATCAGCGCGGAGTCCGAGGAGTTCTTGCCGATGGTGTAGGCGAACTGCTGCACCGGCTGGATGGCGAGCTCGTTCAGCGCCTTCTTCCAGCCGTTGAGGTTGGTGGTGGTCCAGTCGCCGTACGCGCGCTTGATGGTCGGCGTGCCGTAGGTGGCCAGCTCCTCGAGGATGAGGCCGGCGTACTTGGGGGAGACGTTGTCGCAGTCCAGCAGGACGGCGATGCGCAGCGAGGCGGGAGTGGGTTCGGACATGCCTCCCAGGGTAGCCGGGGGACCGTGATGGGGAGGGGCGACGACGGCGGCCCCGGGTGTGGGTGGTCAGGGCGCGTCATGAACGGTGGTGCGACGGAGGTCGTGGCGAGGTGGTCGTGGCGACGGTTGGGGCATGTCCAGGGAGTCGTGGGCACGCCATTCGGAGCCCTTCGGCGGGGACGCCACAAACGACCGATTGTGCCGCCCCGGTCGCTGGGGGTCAGGCCGTCCGCCGGGCGATGACGGTAAAGGTGTGCCAGTGCTTGATGCCGTCGAAGGAGCGCCCCTCTTCGTTGCGTTCGTTCAATTCGATCACCTCCAATGCGTCGAGGAGTCGTTCCACCTCTTGCAGGGTGAGGTAGGTGCCTTGGTCTGAGGCCCAGGTGTCCTCGCAGCCGAAGAGATCGACCGCCAGGATGCCGCCAGGCAGCAGGGCCTGCCTGAGTCGTTCCCACACCGGTGCGAAGTGTGCGCGGGGGATGAAGGGCAGGGAAGCGTTGGCCAGAATCAAGTCGGCGAGGGGGAGGGGATCCCACTCTTCGATGAGGCCTGTCCGGTGTTCGAGGACGCCGAGGGAGGTGAGCTCGTGCATCCGCTCTTCGACGGAGGCATCGACGTCGATGGTGTGAACCGTGAGGCCTTCCTGGAGAAGGCGCCGCGCTTCGATGCCGGCGCCGCTGCCCAGTTCGACAGCACGTAGGCCTGACAGGTTCTGGTGGGTGGCGCGCAGTGCTGTGAGTGCCCGCTCGGTGAGAGGGCGCACGGCGGACGTGCCCGCGCGGGCGGCGTTGTAGGAATTCCAGTCGCTGGAGCTTGTGGGGGTGGCAATCATGAGGGCAGTGTCCCCCATGGTGGCCGCAGGAAGAGAGGTGAGAACGAGGGTTGACTCGCAATGGCGGCCCTGTGGCGAGTCTTGTGGCGGTGGTCCGGTCCGTCACAAACGACCCTTTCGGGCAGAGACGTGGAAACTCCGTCTCGGGGCCAGCAGAGTAGGGAAGGGGCCTGGCACCGCGGATCTGGCCCTCGACAGTGTCTGGAGGCCGGGGAGGAGGGGCCGATGAAGGCGAGTGTGCAGGACCTGCTGCCCGGCCCGCGTGGGCGGCGTCTGTGTCTGGAGGCGGCGAGGATGCTCAGCCACCGGGTCGCCGATCTGGTGTTCTGGCTGGGCTATGAGCTGGATCCGGACCGGGGCATCTCCTCCCTGGTCATGTGGCCCCCGGGCGGCGGTGCCCTGGAGGCGGGCGCGCGTCCTGCCGTGTCCATCGATCAGGTGGCGCAAGCCTTGGCCGACCTCGACCTCTCGGGCCTGACGGATGGGGTGGTCCAGGCGGCCCTGGTCGGTTCGGTCATGTCGGCCCGGTACTGGCAGGAGCCCGACGGCGAAGACGTGCTCGCCGGCCATCCGGACATCCACGCCGCCCTGGAGGCGGTGGCCGCGGGCGTGCTGGGCTCGGCGGCGGCCCGGCACTGGGGGAGTCCGCGCGCAGCGGCGCAGTGGGTCATCGACTGGCGTGCGTTCGAGGATCCGGCCCCGGTGCCCCGGGACGCTCGACGGGTCCTGGCGGCCTGGGCTCGAGAAGAACGGCGGCAGGAAGTCCGGGCCGCCGCTGAGCATCCTGTTGATCCGACGGCGAACTTCTCCGGGACCTGGTGGTCCATCCCGCAGGGGGCCGTCGTCAGCGTCGGGCAGATCCCGACTGGGTTGGACCTCGTCGAGGACGACATCGGCGCGGAGGCGGCCACGGTGATCCCGGTGCGGGGAGCGGGTCGGACGTATGAGGTCCGCGGCCCCGGGGACTGGATCCGGCTGTGCCGGCGGTTCCCGCTGGAGGTCAGTGCCTCGCGGCGGCACGACTGGTACCGGGTGACCGGACGGTCCGGGCGGTGGGTCATCCCGGACTGGGAGCAGGTCGCCTCCGAGTGGGACGCGGTGCACCTGACCACCTTGGGCTATCTCAGCGCGGCCACCCGCGCTCTGCCCGTGGAGGCGGGCGTGGCCACGGTGCTCGCCGGGTGGGACCCGGACACCACCGTGTGGCTCGCCGACGCGGTCCGTGAGTCGGAGGAGCCCCGCCAATGCTGGCAGCGCGTATCCGGCGACGACGGATGGGCCCGTTGCGTGCCCGTCCGTGATGTCGGCTCGGAGGGCCCCGCGCGGGGACGCGGGGCCAGCCCGCCGGTGGAGGGGTGAGCGAGCGTGGGCCTTCTGCGTCGGGCCAGATGCCTTCCACGGAGGCTGTGCTCAGCATCCTTCGGCGTCTGGAGCGGCGTCACTTCAGCCGTGATGCGTATGCGCGGTTGCTTGACGCCGACGTGACCGGGGAGGTGCTCACGGTGGTGGCCTGGCAGGGGGGTCCGTCCCCGTCGGACCCGGAGCGGGTGATCGCCCACCGCACGGACCTGCGCCAGCGTCTGACCGAGTGCCGTGGCGATCTCGAGGCGGTGCTGATGGATGCGTTGCAGTTCGGTGTGTACGAACCAAGCTCGCCGGGCAGGCCGCCGGCGGGGGATGAGCCTGCCCGGCTGCTGGAGAAGTATCCCGAGGCCACCTGGTACGAGTGAGGAAGCTGGAGCGACGCGCGGCAGCATCTGGTCAGCGTCCAGGCGGGTATACCCCCGATTGCGCTGAGCCCCTTTACGTCCACTTCAGGAAGTGGGCCAGTCTCAAGCGAGGGTGGCCCACATCAGCGAGCAGAGAATGAGCGGGCGCTGGATGTGTCGGGGAGACCCCTCGCGCTCATGCGTTGCGCCTCCGTGTAGACGTATGACATCTACGCGCCGAGGCTTTTAATGAGGGGTATTGCGATATTTGAAAGTCGACAAAATAAGAGCGACACCCGCAATCCCTAGCAGGCTTCCGGCAACTCTCCCAAATAGTTCCGAATTAATAAACCCCCCCATAAAAAAAGCTATCCCCAAAAGGATGAATGCAAATCCAAAAATTACATTCTGAAAGCGATTCATGAAACTAGTTACACCGCCCGAGTGAAATTACAATAATAGTATCTTGGCAAGATTTATAAGGGTCTCCATACGAGTAAGAGCTATGCCCCGCTGCGCGATTTGACGTGGGGCATAGCTCTTACTTCCTTGATTCAAGTCTTAGCGACCCATAGCTTCGCGGCACGTCTGCAGAAAGCCTAGGCCGACCAAGGCGGCGCCCAGTTCGAGAATCTCCCTCTCGGCTGTACGAGTAGATATATTTCGGGCGCCAGCAAGGATTCGGGCAACCTTGGTAGCACCATACTTGTTCACGAGCCTAACAAGTCGTGCTGCAAGCGCTGCAACGCGAACAGTGGGGAAGACGGTGCCCCCGACGAAGAGCAGAATCTCCCCTGCGCACTTTGCCGTTTCGACCCATCCCAGGGCAGAAACCTCATTCTCCGAGTGAGATGTCTGCTCATTTGAAATGGACTCAAACTCTGCGTTTACATCTTCAACAGCGCGCTTAGCCTTGATCAAATCCGCGCTTGAAAAAGTGTATCCCGTCACTTTCCCATTCGGATCCTGGACTTCGAGAATCTTCATGGAAGAATCGATGGCGACCGTGCGGCCCCGGCGCAGACCCGGCGGGAGGTCGGTCGCAGGCCCGGCCATTGCAGGAGTCGCGGTCATGGTGAGCCCGGCAGAAATAATTGCCGCAGAACTCAGCTTGATGACTGAACGACGACTCGCCTTATTGATATCCGTCACGATTCCTCCAGGTGCTTGCCCTCTAGTTGTCGCTGAGAGGCTGCTTGTCCATCATGATGCCGGTCGGCTACGCGGGTGCTCTGATCATCGACTGTGATCGAGCAATGCAAGCATACAGCAATGTGTTGTGCGTTACCTAGCCAGGATGCTGTTGCGCGACCTGGAAGTGCAGTCCTCCTCCCCCGAGGAACTCTGTCCAGGCGGGTATACCCCTTTACACGCCTCGCCCACCCACGAGAGCATCACGTCAGAGACGGTCCTAAGCGGGACCGTTGGACATAAGTGTTGGAGGGTCTTAGACATGGTTGGACAGACGGTGGCCTATGTGCGGGTGAGCTCGGCCGAGCAGAACCTGGATCGGCAGCTGGAGGCGGTGGGGGAGTGCGACCGGATCTTCGAAGACAAGATCTCCGGCAGCTCCCGCGCCAAACGCACCGGGCTGGCGGAGCTGCTGGGGTACGTGCGGGAGGGGGACCTGGTGAAGGTCGCCTCGATGGATCGGTTGGGACGGGACACCCGGGATCTGTACGCGATCGTGGATGAGCTCACGGATAAGGGGTGTGCGGTGCAGTTTGTGTCCGAGCGGATCACCGTGGACAAGTCCGGCACCTCCCCGGTGGACCCCACATCGAGGACCCCACGGTAAGAGCAACCCCAAAGGGATAAGGCACGGTCTTCTACATGGCGGTGTTGCCCTCGCGTCGGGGTCAGGGGATGGGGCGTCGTCTGCATGCCCTCGGCCTGGCCGAGCTGGCCCGGCGTGGCGCGCGGAAGTACATCGGCTCCACCGGCCGGAAGAAGGCCGCCATGGTCGCCGTCTCCCGCGCCAACGACTGCATCGTGGAGGGATGACGGCGAGGGGTCTGCGCCTGGCTCACCCGCCCCGCTGCGTCCCTGTGCGGGGTCGGAATCCCAGCCGCCGGTAGATGCCCATGGCCGCCTCGGAGGTGCCCTCGCCGAAGCGCAGGCTCACGGCCGCGTCGCCGGCGGCGGAGCAGGTGTCGACGGCGTGCTGCACCAGGGCGCGCCCGACCCCCTTCCCGCGCACGGCGGGATCGGTGAAGAGGTCGATGATGAACGGACCTGCGAGGTCCGCGTCCCAGATCGAGCGGGTGACCACCATGATCGCCCCGGCCAGGCGCCCGTCCACCCACGCCGTGGCACTCGCGTCGGCGCGCAGCTCCCCGTAGTCGCCGCGGAAGGTCGCGTCCATCTCCTCGCGCGCTTCAGCCAGGTCGGAGGCGGCGACGCCGGGCGGGTAGCCCACGAGGTAGCACCGGGCCAGGTCCTCGGTCGTGCCGGTGTCCAGTCCTCGCAGCTCGAAGTCTCCGCGGACATGGTCGGCGGCGTGGGCCGCCGGCAGACGGAGCGTCAGCAGGTCGGTGGACACGGGGGTTCCTCTCGTCAGGGCGGGGTGCATCCCTGCCGTTCGATCACCCGACGCCGGAGCCGTGCCCGGGTCGGTCCTTGCTGACCAGCAGCAGGCCGGCGCCCACGGGCACCAGGGTGCTGCGGAAGCCCGGTGAGGCGTCCACGAGCGCACGGAAGGGGCGGACGTCGTCGGCGTGGGACAGGCAGTTGTCCACCACGAGCAGCCCCCCCGGGGCCAGGATGCGGGCCAGGTCGGGCCAGTAGTCCGGGTAGGCGGGGCGCTCGGCGTCGAGGAAGACCAGCGGCAGGCACCCGTCCTCGGCATCGGCCAGCACGTCCGCGGCGTCCGCCTGCCGGACGGTCACGACATCGGCCACCCCCGCCGCCTCCAGGTTCGTCCGGGCCTCGGCCAGGCGGGGTGCGTCGGGGTCGACGGTGGTGAGACGACCGCCATGGGGCTCCAGGGCGTCGGCGATCCAGAGGGCCGAGAAGCCCGTGGACGTGCCCAGCTCCAGCACCTCGGCCGGGGCCAGCGTGCGCACGAGGATGTTGAGCAGTTCCGCGCTCTCCGGCTCCAGGTTGCGGCGGCGGTCCAGGCGGTCGGGCTGGGCGGCGTCGAAGTCGCGCCCCTCCTGCCAGAGGCGGTCCAGCAGCGCACGGCGTCTCGGGTCCATGGGGTCATCCACCAGGGGCGGAGGCCGCCCCGTCCACGACGGCGACGGGTCCCTCCCAGCGCTGCTCGCCGTCGACGAGGTGTCTGGTAGGACGCAGGCCGAGCCGGCGCGCCACGGCGGCCGAGGCGGCATGGCCGGGGTGGATGTCGGCCACGACCTCGGAGACCCCGCGCCGGGCGAGCTCGTCGAGCAGCAGGCGCGCCGCGGCGGTCGCATGGCCCCGGCCCTGCCAGGGGACGCCGATCACCCACGCGATCTCGGCGGGCCCGCCCGAGACGGGCACGGTGGCCTGCACATAGCCGACGGCCTCCCCGGTGTCGTCGAGCACCACCAGGTGGTTCAGCCACGTCTCGCTGCGGTCCTCGGAGTGGCCGCGGGCCTGGACGGCGTACTGGCGGGAGAGGCCCTCCCGGGTGGGCGGCTCGCCGCCCGTGAACGTGTACAGGGCCGGGTCCGCGAGGACGGCGACCATCTCGTCGGCGTCGTCCGGGCGGAGGGGACGCAGGTGGACCGGGGGAGTCATGGCCCCACGGGACCGGGTCGGCGGGCGGATGTCAACACCGCCCCGGCGGGTCGGTGTGCGCACCGGCGTCGCCACCCGGCACCATGGGCCCATGGCAACGGTGATCGGGAGAGGCGACCGGCCCTGGCTGTGCGTGCTCGCCGGACGCGCCGGGACGGGCAAGACCACGCTGGCCCAGGCGCTCGCGCGGGCGACGGGCGTCTGCTGCCTGCGGGTGGACGCCGTCGAGACCGCACTGGGGCGGGTCCAGGACCACGTGGGCGCCGCGGGCTGCGCGGTCGTGCACGAGCTCGCCGTCTCGAACCTCCTGCTGGGCCACGACGTCGTCGTCGACGCCGTCCCTCCCGTCCCCGCATCCCCGGCCACCGGGTCCCCACCTGGGAGGACGTCCAGGCGGACGGCTGGGTGGCGTGGGACGTCGAGCGCGACGGTCCCCGGACCGTGATCGACACCACCATCCGCGCGGCCGCGCTGCGCGACGCGCCGGCGGCCCTGCCACGCCGGTGACGCGCACGCGTGCCTCCGAAGGCCCGGGCGCCGTCCCGAGCGGGACCGCGCACCCGTAGCGCGTCGGGCCCACGGCCTAGAATCGAGGGCATGTCCTTCCCCTTGAACCGTCCCCGCCGCCTGCGCCAGTCCGCCGCGATGCGCCGGCTGGTGGCCGAGACCCGCCTCCACCCGAACGAGCTGATCCTGCCGGCCTTCATCAAGGAGGGCGCCGCCGAGCCCGTGCCGATCGCCTCGATGCCGGGCGTCGTGCAGCACACGACGGACACCCTCAAGGCCGCCGCGGCCGAGGCCGCCGAACTGGGCCTGGGCGGCATCATGCTGTTCGGCGTGCCGACCACGCGCGACGCCGTCGGCAGCGCCGCCCTGGACCCGGACGGCGTCCTGAACCGGGCCATCCGGGACGTGAAGGCGGAGGTGGGGGACGGGCTCGTCGTGATGTCCGACCTGTGCCTGGACGAGTTCACCGACCACGGCCACTGCGGCGTGCTCACCGCCGAGGGCACTGTGGACAACGACGCGACGCTGGAGATCTACGCCCGGATGGGCGTCGCGCAGGCCGAGGCCGGTGCGGACGTGCTCGGACCCTCCGGGATGATGGACGGCCAGGTCCGCGTGATCCGGGAGGCCCTCGAGGGCGCCGGACATCACGAGACCGCGATCCTCGCCTACGCCGCGAAGTACTCCTCGGCGTTCTACGGGCCGTTCCGCGACGCCGTCGACTCCCAGCTCACGGGCGACCGCAAGACCTACCAGATGGACGCCGCCAACCGGAGCGAGGCCCTGCGCGAGGTCGCCCTCGACCTCGAGGAGGGCGCGGACATGGTGATGGTCAAGCCCGCGATGAGCTACCTGGACATCGTGCGGGACGTGGCGGACATGGCGGACGTGCCCGTCTCCGCGTACCAGATCTCGGGGGAGTACGCGATGATCGAGGCCGCCGCCGCACACGGCTGGATCGACCGGAAGGCCTCGATCGTCGAGTCCGTGCTCTCCATCCGGCGCGCCGGCGCCGACTCCGTGCTCACCTACTGGGCGGCCGAGCTCGGCCGCTGGATGAAGGAGGGGTCCCTGTGACCGCGTCCCAGCCGACCACCAACGCCGCCGCCTTCGCCGCGGCCCAGGCCGTCATCCCCGGCGGCGTGGACTCGCCCGTCCGCGCGTTCGGCTCCGTGGGCGGCACGCCCCGCTTCATGGCCGGCGCACGCGGCCCGTACCTGACGGACGTCGAGGGCACCGAGTACGTCGACCTCGTCTGCTCGTGGGGCCCCATGCTGCTCGGCCACCGCCACCCCGAGGTCCTGGAGGCCGTGCACGCCGCCGTGGACCGCGGCCTCGGCTTCGGCACCTCCACGCTGGAGGAGACCGCGCTGGCCGAGCTGATCGCCTCCAGGGTGCCGGTCGAGCGCGTGCGCTTCGTGTCCACCGGCACCGAGGCCACCATGACCGCCCTGCGCCTGGCCCGCGGCGTGACGGGGCGCAATCTCATCGTGAAGTTCGCCGGCTGCTACCACGGCCACTCGGACGGCCTGCTGGCCGCCGCCGGCTCCGGCGTGGCCACCGCCGCGCTGCCCGGCTCCGCCGGCGTCACCGAGGCCGCCGCCTCGGAGACCCTCGTCGTGGACTACAACGACCGCGCCGCCCTCGAGGCCGTGTTCGCGGAGCACGGCGAGCGCATCGCCGCGGTGATCACCGAGGCCGTGCCCTGCAACATGGGCGTCGTGGAGCCGGCCGAGGGCTACAACGCCTTCCTCCGCGAGATCACCGCGCAGCACGGCGCCCTGCTGATCTGGGACGAGGTGCTCACCGGCTTCCGCGCCACCGCCACGGGCGGCTGGGGCCTGTCCGGGCAGCCCGAGGGCTGGACCCCGGACATCTGGTGCTTCGGCAAGGTGATCGGCGGCGGCATGCCCGCGGCCGCTCTGGCCGGCTCCGCGGAGATCATGAACCACCTGGCCCCGCTGGGCCCCGTGTACCAGGCGGGCACCCTCTCCGGGAACCCGGTGGCCATGGCCGCCGGCCACGCCACCCTCTCCCGCGCCGACGACGCCGTGTACGCCGCCGTCCAGCGCGCCTCGGACGCCGTCCGCGAGGGCCTCGTGGCGGCGCTGACCGCCGAGGGCGTGGACCACTCCATCCAGCGCGCCGGCACCCTGTTCTCCGTGGCCTTCGGCACGTCCGAGCACGGTGTGCGGGACTACCGGGACGCCCAGGGCCAGGACGTGTTCCGCTACGCCCCGTTCTTCCAGACCATGCTGGAGTCCGGTGTCTACCTGCCGCCGTCCGTGTTCGAGGCCTGGTTCGTCTCCGCCGCCCACGACGACGCCGCCGTGGAGCGTGTGCTCGCCGCCCTGCCGACCGCCGCGAAGGCCGCCGCGGCCGCCACCCCACAGGGCTGACCGAGCCCGAGAGGACCCGCACCGACGACGACGGCGCCCCGCCCGGGGAGGGTGGGGTGCCGTCGTCGTCCGCGGGGGAGAGGACGCCGGCTCACACGTCCGGCTCCACCGGCCACGCGCGGGACACGGTGGCCTGGGGGTCCTTGCGGCGGAGGTACTCCTCGAAGCTCTCCGCCTGCTCCGCCTTCCAGCGCGCCTGCGCGGCGTGCAGCTCGTCCAGGGGCAGGTCCGCCTTCGGGTGCCGGCGCACGAGCTCGTCCATGACCTGCACGGCGGCGAGCGCGTCGGCGGCGGACGTGTGCGCATCCTCCAGGACCACGTCGTAGTGCTCGGACACCGCGCCGAGGGTGCGCTTGCCCTTGCGGAACCGGTCCACCTGCTTGTCCACCACGTAGGGGTCCACCACCGGGCGCGGCTCCAGCGGGGCGACCCCGTGGCGGCGGGCCTCCCGGTCCATCACGGTGAAGTCGTAGACGCCGTTGAAGGCCACCACGGGGATGCCGGCGGCGAAGAGGTCCCGCAGGGTCTCCGTGATCTCGGAGACGCCCCGGCGGGCCTCCAGGCCCTCGGCCCGCGCCCGCTCGGTGGTGACCCCGTGCACGGCGGCGGCCTCCTCCGGGATCGGCACGCCCGGGTCCAGCAGCCACTCCGCGGAGGACACCGCCTTCCCGGCGGCGTCCACCATGACGATCGTCGCCGTGACGATCCGGGCCTGCCTGGGGTCGCGCCCGGTGGTCTCGAGGTCGAACCCCGCGCGGATCTGCTCGTTCCAGCTCATGGCCCCCACGGTACCCAGCCCGCAGGACACGCTACGGCGCACGGAGGCAGGCGCCGGGCTTGGCAGGATGACGGGGTGAGCCCCGTCCCGTCCACCCCGCCCGACCCCGACCCCCACCTGCCGACGGACGGACCCGTCACCCTGGGGGAGGCGCTCGCGGCCGCCGCCCGGCTGATCCCCTCGGGGCGTGCCGCCTCCTACGGAGCCCTGGCCGGGCTCCTGGGCCGGGGCGGGCCCCGGCAGGCCGGGCGCGCGATGGCCGAGTCCGAGCCCGGGACGCCGTGGTGGCGCGTCGTCCGCGCCGACGGCTCCCTGCCCGAGCCTCTGCGGCGCCAGGCGCGGGAGCGCTGGGCGGCCGAGGGGACGCCGGTGCGCGGGTCCGGCACCGTCCGCGATCAGCGGGTGGACCTGGCCCAGGCCGGCTGGGAGCCCGACGCCGCCGCCCGCGCCGCGCTCGCAGACCTGGCCGCCCGCGTGGGCTGAGCGACGGCCCGACCACGGCGGCCGGCCTACCGTGTCCGGCCCCCTGACAGACTGGAGCCATGAGCACCACCCCGCACCCGTCCGAGCCCCGGACGGAGCCGACGCCGCAGGCCGCCGACGCCGACCCGGCGGACCTCGCCGCGCTCCTGGCCGAGCCGGACGAGGAGCCGCCGCACGCCGCGCCCGTGCCCGCGCGCCTGGTGCGCGGCGTGGGGCAGGACCGCGCCGGCGTCGTGCTCACCGTCGAGCAGGAGGCGGTGGCCGGGCTGGGGGAGGGCCACGGTGCCCACCTGGTGCTCGGGGCGCCCGGCACGGGGCGGAGCACCGTGGCCGTGGAATACGCCGCCCGGCGGCTCGAGGCGGGCCTCGATCCGGAGTCGCTGCTCGTGCTCGCACCCAGCCGCGAGGCCGCGGCCCGCCTCCGGGACGCCCTGACGGAGCGGCTGGCCGCCGCCGGGCACGGCACCCGCGCCGTGACGCCCGTGCGCACCTGGGCCTCCTACGCGTTCGACCTCATCCGGCGCGCCCGCGTCACCGGGCCCCTGCGCGGGCTCTCCCGCCCGCCGCGGCTGCTCTCCGGTGCGGAGCAGGACACGGTGATCGCGGAGCTCCTGGACACCTACGCCGCCGGCCTCGCCCCGGCGCCGGAGTGGCCGCGGGACGTCGCGCAGGCCGTCGACACCCGCGGCTTCCGGCGGGAGGTCCGCGAGCTCGTGGACCGCATGAGCGAGTTCGGCGTGGAGCCGGGCGTCCTCCAGGAGCTCGGCCGCCGGCACGGCCGCCCGGTCTGGGAGGCCGCCGCCGAGCTGGTCCAGGACTACCGGGACCGCCTGGACCTGGGCATGGCGGAGGCGTTCGACGCCGCCGGGCTCATCTCCACCGCCGTCCGCCTGCTCACGGAGCGCTTCCCGGACGACCCGGAGCGCGACGCCGCGGCCCTCGCCTTCGCCGAGGCGGAGCAGGCACGGCTCCGGGCGATCGTGGTGGACGACCTGCAGGAGGCGGGTCCCGCCGTGCACGACCTCCTCGTCCACCTCGGCCGGGGCCGGGACGTCCTCCTCACCGCCTCGCCGGACACGACCGTCCAGGGCTTCCGCGGCGCCCGCCCCGACCTGGTCTCCCGGTACCCCGCCGCCCTGGATCCCGATGCCGTCCCCGGGGCGTCGTCGCCCGACCCCGACGCGCGGACCCACGTGCTCACGGCGGGGCACCGCATGAGCGCGGGCGTCCAGGAGGGCTGGCTCCGCGCCGCCCGTCGCATCCGCCAGCGGACGGTCGGCGTGGAGCTCACCCGCACCCGCACCGTCCCCGCGGGGGAGGGCGGCGCCGTCGAGGGGCACGCGGTCCCCTCGCGTGCCCACGAGGACCAGCTCGTCCTGGAGCGGGTGCTGCGCGTCCACCACGAGGACGGCGTCCCCCTGGACGGGCTCGCGGTGATCGCCCGCTCCGGCGCCCGCGCCGCCGCGGTGGGCCGTCACCTGGAGGCGGCCGGAGTCCCCGTGCGCCGCGAGGCCGCAGGTGAGGTGCTCAAGGACGAGCCCGCCGTGGCGCCGCTGCTCACCCTGCTCCGGGCGGTCTCCGACCAGGCCGAGGACCCGGAGGCCGGCGTGGCGCTGGAGGCGGACGAGGCCGTCGCGCTGCTGCGCGGCCCCTATGGCCGCGCCACCGCCCTCAACATCCGCCGCCTGCGCCAGGACCTGCTCGCCGCCGAGCGGGCCCGCGGGGGCCGGCGCACCTCGGACGAGCTGCTCGTGGCGGCCTTCGGCGACCCGGCCCTCGCCGGTGAGGAGACGGACCGCCACCGGGCCCTGCGGCGCCTGGCCTGGATGCACCGGGACGGCCTCGCGGCCGCCCGGGAGCCCGGCGCCACCGCGGAGACCGTCCTCTGGGCCGTGTGGGCCGCTTCCGGCCGGGCCGACCGCTGGCGCGCCGCGGCCCTCGGCCGGGCGGAGGGCGCCGAGGGGCGGCGGGAGGCCCGCCGCGCGGACGCGGACCTCGACGCCGTCGTCGCGCTGTTCCGCATCGCTGAGCGGTTCGTGGACCAGTTCCCGGGCGCGGCGCCCGCCGACTTCTCCCGGTACATGGAGTCGCAGGACCTGCCCATGGACACCCTCGCCCGCCGGGCGGAGACCGGCGACGCAGTGCACGTGCTCACCCCGGCCGGCGCGGCGGGCCGGGAGTGGGACACGGTGATCGTCGTCGGGCTCCAGGAGGGGGCCTGGCCCAACACCGCCCTGCGCGGTCAGCTGCTGGGCGCCACGGACCTGACCGACCTGCTCACCGCGGCCGCCGTCGACGGCGCCTGGCCCACGGACCACCGGACCCGGCTCGCGGAGGTCCGGCAGGATGAGCTGCGGATGCTGGCCGCCGCGGTCTCACGGGCACGCCGGCGCGTCGTCGCCACCGCCGTGCGCAACGAGGACGAGACCCCCTCGGACTTCCTCGACCTGCTCGACCCCGTCGCGGACATCGCCGCCGGCCGCCCGCTCACGGAGGTGCCCCTGCCCCTCACCGCCGCCGCCCTCGTGGCGGCCGCGCGTCGTCGGCTGGAGGCGCCGGACCTGCTGGAGGCCCTCGTGGGCCTGGAGGATCCGGCGGCCGCCGCGGTGCTCGCCGTCCTCGCCGAGGACGGCGTGGCCGCGGCCGCGCCCGACCGCTGGTGGGGACTCGCGCCGCTGTCCACGGACGCCCCGCTCACGGACATCGCCGCGGAGCCCGTGCGCCTCTCGCCCTCGCGGGCTCAGACCGCCTTGGAGAACCCCCTGAACTGGCTCCTGTACCACGTGGGGGCCCAGGCCGGCGGCACGCTCGCCCAGTCGATCGGCGTCCTCGTGCACTCCGTGGCCGAGCACCACCCGGACGGAGAGCCCGGCGCCGTGCGTGCCGAGCTGGAGCGGCGGCTCCCGGAGCTGGGCCTGCCGGAGGGCTGGACCACCGACCTGCAGCACGCCCGCGCCCGCCGCCTCGTCGAGGCGTACATCCGCTACTGGTCACAGATGCGCGCGGAGGGTCGACGCCCCGTGGCGCAGGAGGTCGCCCTGCACGTCCCCCTCGCCTGGGGGGAGGAGCGCGTGGAGATCTCCGGTGTGATCGACCGGCTCGAGGTCGACGCCGCGGGCCGCCCCTACGTGGTCGACCTCAAGACCGGCTCCTCCAAGCCGGACACGGCGGAGCTCGAACGTCTCCCGCAGCTGGCCGCCTACCAGGTGGCCCTGCGCGCCCGCGGGCTGGAGCTGATCGCCGAGGACCCCGCCACCGACCCCGCCCTGCGCCTGGCCCTGTCCGCGATCGAGGCCCCGGCCGAACCCGGGGGAGCGGCCCTCGTCCAGCTCGGCGCCGCCACCAAGACCAAGGCGACCGTCCAGCCCCAGCCGGCCGTCACCGCCGACGAGGACTGGGCCCTCGACCAGGTGTTCACCGCGGCCCGCCGCACCGTGGGTCCGCGGTTCCTGGCCGTCCACCGGCCCGGGGTGCGCTGCGCCCTGCCGTCCGTCTGCCCGCTCTGCACCGAAGGAAGGCAGGCCACCGAATGGCATCGCTGAGCTCCCCGGTCCCGCTGCCCCCCGCCCCGGCCGACGTCCGGCCCCGGGTCGACGTGTCCCGCGCCGTCCACAGCCCGCAGGACATCGCCGCGCGGCTGGGCGTGTTCCCACCCACCGACGAGCAGGTGGAGGTGATCGCCGCCCCGCTGACCCCGCGGCTCGTCGTCGCCGGCGCCGGCTCAGGGAAGACCGCCACCATGTCCGACCGGGTCGTCTGGCTGGTGGCCAACGGCTTCGTCCGCCCGGACCAGGTCCTCGGCGTGACGTTCACCCGCAAGGCCGCCGGTGAGCTCGCCCACCGCATCAACGCCAAGGTGGACGCGCTGCTGCGGTCCGGCCTGCCCATCCCCGGGTTCGAGGGCGAGCCCGAGGACCTGGGGCGGGCCTCCGTGTCCACGTACCACTCGTACGCAGGCGCCCTCGTCCGGGACCACGGCCTGCGCATCGGCGTGGAGCCCGAGGCCCGCCTGCTCGGGGAGGCGGACGCCCACCGGCTCATGTCGGCCGTGGCCGCCTCCCACCCGATCGTCGCGGACGGCCTGCGCGTCTCCGCGTCCACCCTCGTCGCGGCCGCGCTGCGGCTCTCCGGCGACCTCGCCGAGCACCTTGTGGAGCCCGCGCAGGTGCGGGCCCACCTGCGGGAGCGGATCGCCGTGGGCGAGGCCCTGGAGCTGCCCCCGCGCATGAAGGAGCCCTCCGACGAGATCGTCGAGTTCTTCGCCGGCCTCGAGACCCGGGTCCTCATGGCCGACCTGGTCGAGCGCTACACCCAGGCCAAGGCCGAGCGCGGCGTCATGGACTTCGGAGACCTGCTCCGCCACGCCGCCCGGGTGGCACGGGAGATCCCCGCCGCCGGACGGGCGGAGCGGGAGCGGTTCCCCGTGGTCCTGCTGGACGAGTTCCAGGACACCTCCCACGCGCAGATGGAGATCTTCCGCGGGCTCTTCGGCCCCGAGTCCACGGACCTCGACGCCCCCGGGCTGGGGCACTGCGTCACCGCGGTCGGTGACCCTCACCAGTCCATCTACGGGTTCCGCGGCGCGTCCGCCGGCCAGCTGTTCACCTTCCCCTCGGCGTTCCCCCGCCTCGGCGAGCTGCCCGGCGGCGCCCCCGGCCGGGTCAACGCGGACGTCTCCCACCTCACGGTCGCCTGGCGCAACGACGAGGCGATCCTCGCGGCCGCGAACGCCGTGGTCGCGGAGCTCAATGCCCACGCCGCCGACGCCGGCACACCCCTCGAGCTCAAGCCGCTGCGGCCGCGGCCCGGCGCCGGGACGGGCGAGGTGCGCGTGGACCGCCACGTGAGCGCGCAGGACGAGGCGGAGGCGCTCGTCGCACGCCTGGCGGCCCTCGGCGAGGACCCCGCCACGGCGGATCTCAGCCGCGCCGTGCTCTGCCGCGCCCGGACCCAGTTCGGGCCCGTCCTCGACGCCCTCGAGGCCGCCGGTGTGCCGTACGAGGTGCTGGGGCTGTCGGGCCTGCTCTCCCTCCCGGAGGTCGCCGAGGTGCTCTCCGTGCTCCACGTCCTCGCGGATCCGGGCCGCAGCGACCACCTCGTCCGCGTCCTGGCCGGCCCCCGGTACCGGATCGGCCCGGCGGACCTCGAGCTGCTCCACGAGCGGGCGCGGTTCGTCAGCCGGCTGCGCCGCCGCGCGGCCGCCCACGAGCCGCTCGACCCGGCGACCGCGGCCGAGGCGCCGGACGTCAGCGCGGAGGAGGACGCCGACGCCCCGGCCCTGCTGGAGGCCCTGGACTCCCTGCCCGGGGAGTCCACCGTCTGGACCGGCTCCCACGGCCGGCCCTTCTCCGCCGAGGGACTGCGCCGCCTGCGCGCGGCCAACGCGGAGCTGCGCCGCCTCTCGGCCTGGGCCGGGGCGGACCCGGCCGACCTCATCGGGGAGGTCGTCCGGGAGATCGGCCTGGACGTCGAGCTCGCCCTGCGCCCCGGCCCGTCAGCCGCCTCCGCGCGCCGCCACCTCGACGCCTTCCAGGACGCCGCCCGGGGCTTCGCCGCCGGCGACGGCGCCCCCGCAGACCTGCCGGCGTTCCTCGCATGGACGGAGGCCGTGGAGGAGCACGAGAAGGGCCTCGGCATCGCGTCGGCGGACCCCGCCCCCGGCGTGGTCCAGGTGCTCACGGCCCACGCGTCCAAGGGACTCGAGTGGGACGTGGTGGCCGTGCCGGGCCTCCAGACGGGCACCTTCCCCACCGCGCGTCCGGACCGCTGGACCAGCGGGGGGACCGGCATGCTGCCGTGGGCCCTGCGCGGCGATGCCGCCTCCCTCCCGCAGTGGGACGGCTCCTGGGCCGAGAACCGGCGCGACTGGGTGCAGTCCGCCGGGACGGGCTACTCCTCCAAGACGGCGGCCGCCACGAACCCGGCCCCCTACGGGGACGCCGTCGCGGACCACGCCGCCCGCGAGGAGCGGCGCCTGGCGTACGTCGCGTTCACCCGCGCCCGGTCGGCCCTCTGGCTGAGCACGTCCCACTGGAAGGGCACGGCCAAGAAGCCGGTGGACCCCTCGCCCTTCCTCGTGGAGGCGGCCGCGCTGGCCGGGGAGGTGCCCGGCGTCGTGCTGGGGGAGGAGCCCGCCCCGGAGGAGCTGGGCGAGGCCAACCCCACGGCCGAGCGCACGCTGGTCGCCTGGTGGCCGGCGGACCCCCTCGAGGGACCCGAGGCCTTCGAGGCCGACGGCGAGGACCTCGACGACGAGGCCGCGTGGACCCCGCTGCCCCACCGCACCCGCC
>NZ_JAKRNH010000004.1:0-47797 GCF_022346985.1 Micrococcus sp. ACRRV | reverse complement strand
GCGGCGTAGTACGTGCTCGGTGCGATCTGCGTGCCCGCTGCGGTCAGCGTGGTGCAGATCGGCTCGACACCGAACTCGTGCTTGTGCTCGTCGATGTATTCCACGATCACCGGTGTGGGCGTCTCGAGCATCCGCCGCGAAGAAAGCCGAGGCCGAGCGCAGGATCGCGTTCGCCCGCCGCAGCTCCCGGTTCTCCTTCTCCAGCTCGGCCACCCGGGCGGCTTCGCTGGTCGTGACCCCAGGGCGGTGACCTTTACGATCTCGGCTTGGCGGACCCAGTTGCGCAGCGTCTCAGGGTTGATCCCGAGCTGTTCTCCGACGCGGCGGAACGCTCCAGACCTCGTGGCGGGGTCTTGACGGGCTTCGAGGGTCATCCGCGTGGCGCGTTCGCGGACCTCGTCGGGGTATTTCCGTGGTGCTGGCATGCTCTGCATCCTTCCGTTGGATCAGAGCCTCCACCAGACCCGGGGCGATTCAAGAGTTGACGACCCGCGCTCCCCATGCAGCTAGCAGCGGGTACAGGCGCGCGATGAGGGCGAAGTGGCCGAGGTGGTTGACCGCGAGCTGGCCCTCCCAGCCCGGGCCAACGCGGCGCAGCGGCGTGGCCATGACGCCTGCGGCGGCGATCACGACGTCGAGGCGGCCGGCGATGCCCCCGACAGCCTCGGCAGTGCGGGCAACGGAGCCCAGGTCCCCGAGGTCGAGGCCGGCTACCTCCTCGACCCCGTCCGCCGCCGGTGCCGAGCCGGGACGCCTGACCGGTGCAATCACCCGGGCACCCGCTCGTACGAGGGCCTCGACAGTCTCAGAGCCGAGGCCGGACGAGCCGCCGGTGACCAGGGCGACCCGACCGGTCAGGTCGACGCCCTCCAAGGCGTCGGCGGCGTCGCTGACCGCGTCGAGGCCGATTGATGCTGGTCCTGAACGCTCATCGCATCGTCCTCTCGTTCATCGGGGGTCGACGCGCACGGTGGCCGCCCGAGCCCGGTCGGAGACCATCGACGGCAGGTAGGCGCTGCCGGCGTACTTCGTGGAGTAGGCGGCGTCGATCCTGTCCTGCAGGTCCGCGTCGTCGACTGGAGCGAACCCGACCTCGTGCTCCTCACCGGCGGCGGTGACCCTCCCGGCACGCTGCGCGAGCGCGGACTGGTACCAGCGCCCATCCACTCCGTTGTAGGCCCGGACGTAGACGACGTCGTCGACGACGACGGACCAGATCCAGGTCAGGGTCCCGGGCGTGCGCCCGTCGGCGCGGTAGGGCGCGACGTGGAAGTCGTCGGCCTCGGCAATGCGCTGCAGCTGCTCGGGTGTCCAGGTGCTCATGGCGTTGGTTCTCCTTTCGTATGCGTCCGCCGCCGGCCCGCGGCGGGGACGCGGCTGTCATTTGCCGCTGTAGACCGGGAAGGCGCTGGATTCGCCGTAGTCCTGGGCGTGCAGGTCCTTCAGCGTCGCCATGTCCTCGTCGTTGATCTCGAAGTCGACCTGCGCGTTGGAGCGCATGTGGTCGGGGTTCGCGGTCTTGGGCAGCGACACCGCGCCGAGCTGGATCGTGTAGCGGATGCACAGCTGCGGAACGCTCACTCCGTACTTGGCGGCCATCGCCTTGACGTCGGCGTTGTCGAGGATCTCGCCGTGCGCGATGGGTGAGTACGCCTCGACGCGGATGCCCTTGGACTCGCAGTAGTCCAGCAGCTCGGTCGGCGTGTTGCCGGCGTGGACGAGCAGCTGGTTCACGTGCGGTGTCACGGTCGCGGTCTCCAGGAGGCTGTCGAGGTCGGATTGCAGGAAGTTCGACACTCCGATGGCGCGGAGCTTGCCCGCCTGGTGCGCCTCCTCCAGCGCCTTCCAGGCCTGCCGGTTGCCGTCGGCGTAGTCGCCGCCGCGGAAGTCCTCCCACGGCTGCGGGGCGTGGATGAGCATCAGGTCGATGTAGTCCAGTCCCATGGTGGAAAGCGAGCCGTCGATGGCGGCGACCGCGCCCTCGTAGTCCTTGATCTCCGCCGCCAGCTTCGTGGAGACGAACAGCTCCTCGCGGGCGACGCTGGAGGTGCGGACGCCTTCGCCGACGCCGCGCTCATTGCCGTAGGCCTGGGCGGTGTCGATGTTGCGGTAGCCGATCTCGACCGCCGACCGCACCGCCTCGGCGGCCTTGTCGTCGTCGATGAACCAGGTGCCCAGTCCCAGCTTGGGGATCTCGGTACCGCCGGTCAGCGTGTAGGTCTCGTTCAGGATGCTCATGATGGTCACTTTCCGTCGTGGGTGGGCAGCTGGCCGTACACCTCGTCGGTGACCGGCTCGAGCCATTCGTTGCTGACACCCTCGCCGGGGGTGATGAAGGCCAGGTGGGAGAACCAGGAGTCGGCTTTCGCGCCGTGCCAGTGCTTGGTGCCGGCCGGGACGCGGATCGCGGTGCCCGGGACCATGCTGACCGGTTCTTCGCCCTCGGCCTGGTACCAGCCGGACCCGGCGGTGCAGATCAGGACCTGGTCGCCGCCGCCGTTCTCGCCGTGGTGGATGTGCCAGTTGTTGCGGCAGGCGGGCTCGAAGGTGATGTTGTTGACGGGGACGCTGCCGTCGACGACCGGGGCGTTGTAGCTCTGGCCGATGAAGTACTGGGCGAAGGCGTCGTTGTGCTCCCCGGTCGGGAAGTCCTGGTCGAATCCGTTGTCACCCATGTGTCTCTCCTTGGTTGCGTTGAATTGGATTGTGGTTGTTGCGGTCACCAGGCGTAGGACTGCGGGGCGGTCCCGGGTCCGGGCCAGATGCGGTCCAGCTCCGCCAGCGTCTCGGCGTCCAGCACGATCTCCGAGGCGGAGACCGTGGCCTCCAACTGCGCCGTCGTCCGGGAGCCGGCGATGACGGCCGTGACGGCGGGCTGGTGCAGCAGCCAGGCCTGCGCGACCTCGGCCGGGGCGTGCCCGATCCGGTCGCACAGGGCTTCGTACTCGGTGAGCTGGCTGGCGAGTTGCTGGCGCTGCTGCTGCGCGCCGTCGCTGGCGCGGCGCACGGCGTCGGGGCCGGGGTGACGCCCGGCGAGCACGCCGCGGGCCAGCGGGCTCCAGGGCAGGAGGCCGACGCCGAAGTGCTCCAGCGCGGGGATCATCTCCTGCTCGATCGCTCTGTTGGCGAGGTTGTAGAGGCTCTGCTCCGACACCAGGCCGTGCCCGGCCCGATCTTTGAGTTGCCGCTGGTGATCAGGGCGACCCTTCCGTCCAGCATTCCCATGCGGTGCTCCACGTCGTGGCGGGCGCCTTGTCCGGTTGCCCCAACCGGAAGAAACGCCCGTGGCGTTCCTTCCGGCTGGGCTTGGATCACGCTTCGGGAACCTCGATGCCGAACGCGTCGAGGTCGAGCTCGTCGGGGACCATCGTCATGCCCTGCTCCAGAGAGTCGATGCGGGTGATCTCCTCGGCCGAGAGCTCGAAGTCGAAGACGTCGAAATTCTCGGCGATGCGCGCCGGGCGCACGGACTTGGGGATGACCTGGCGGCCCTCCTGGATGTGCCAGCGCAGCATCACCTGGGCGGGCGTCTTGCCATGCGCCTTCCCGATCGCGGCGATGGTGTCGTTGGTGAGGGGCGTGTCGCCATCGCTGTAGGTGCGCAGGCCCCCGATAGGCGACCAGGCCTGAGTGATGATGCCGTGCTCGCGGTTGAAGTCCTGTAGCTCGCGCTGCTGGGTGTAGGGGTGCACTTCGATCTGGTTGACTGCCGGGACGACGTCGGTCTCAGCCAGCAGCCGCTCCAGGCGGACCGGCAGGAAGTTGCTCACCCCGATGGCGCGCACCTTGCCGTCGGCCAGCAGTGTTTCCAGGGCCTTGTAGGCCTGGATCGTCTTGTCGAAGTACTTCGGGTAGGCCTGGTGCAGGATCAGCAAGTCGATCTGGTCGACGCCGAGCTTTGCGACGCTCTTCTCGAAAGCGTGCAGGGTCTGGTCGTAGCCGTAGTCGACCACCCAGACCTTGGTCTCGAGGAACACGTCCGAGCGCGCAAGGCCCGAACGCTTGAGCGCCTCGCCGACGCCCTTCTCGTTGCCGTACGCGGCGGCGGTGTCGATGTGGCGGTAGCCGGTCTCGAGCGCTGTCTGCACCGCGTCGGCGGTCTCCTCAGGCGGGGTCTGGTAGACGCCGAATCCGATTTGCGGCAGTTCGACGCCGTTGTTGAGGGTGAAGTGAGGCTGGGGAGTAGTCATGTTGGCTCCTTCCGAGAGCTCGAGGATGTAAGCGGATATGTTGCATCCACCTGAACCAGGCTAGCACGCATCCGGACACTGTCAATCCGTTTTTCGGTGGGTTGGGGGCCGAGGGTGTGGCATTCGACGGTCATCCGCGCGCGAAGGATCGACTGAAGCTCTGGCCGGACTGGACCAGTCGTCGGGCCGGCCCGAGCCGGTCTCGCTCGTAGGAATCCAGCGCATCGGGAACCTGGCTGGGCGTCACTGCGCGGAGGGCCTCGCCGAGGGCGGCCGCGTCGTCGAGGGCCGCCGCGAAGCCACTGCCTGTCATCGGTGTGGGCACGTGTGCGGCGTTGCCAACCAGTGCCGCACGTCCGCGGACCAGCCGGTCGGGGACGTACTCGGCGATCGGGGTCGCGGTGATGGCGCGGCGTCGGGCGCTGTCCGTGATAGCCGCTGACCACGGCACGGACCACGCCCCGCGCGCTCGATCCGGGAGCTCGCGATAGATGAGCTCCGACACGTCGGAGGCGCGGATGGAATGGCGCACGACCCCGTCGCGAACCGCGCCGGTCGAGACCAACAGCTCGGTTCGGCCGGCGTCGTACCAGGCCCAGCCCAGACGCCGCATCCCCGGCCGCAGGCTTCCATCGGGCCCAGGAAGGGGGTAGCCGAGCAGGACATGATCCCCGCTGGACTGAATGTCCAGCCCGGCGGGCCACGATCCGTGCAGGTCCAGGTCGTGCTCGCGGGCGATGCCGACCCAGAGCAAGTAGCCGGCGAAGTCGGCGTCCGGCCGCTCCGGAGCAACATACCGTCGCACGAGGCTGCGGTGACCGTCCGCACCGATCAGCACGTGGGCCCGATGCTCGGTGCCGTCGTCGGTTCTGGCCCACACCGCGCGCTCATCCTCACCGACGGACACCACCTGCCGGCCTTCCAGCAGCGAGATGGAGGGATCGGCGAGCACCGCCTGGGCGAGCCCGTCGCGCAGATCCTCCCACGCCACGGGCTGGGAGCCGTGGGGTCGGTGCCCCGGTCCGGCAAGACGATCGAGCACCACCGCTGCGGCCTCGATCCCGATCACCTCTTCGAGATCCGCCGGATGAGCCGCGAGGGCAGCGCCGCTGCGCCGTCCGGCCGCGCGCTCCACGACGGTGACCTGCGCGCCGATCCGCGCCAGGGCCAGCGCGCTCGTCAGACCCGCGAGGGAACCTCCGACGACCAGGGCACGCAACCCGTCCACCACTTCGCTCCTCATGGCTGACTGCCTCCTCTTTCGTCGTACCTACAGGACTCGTCCGCGATCCGGATTCCGAGCATCCGGATAATCCCAGTTTAGCGCACATACGGATACGCGGCATCCGCTTCATGTAGGGTGGGGAGCATGACTTCCACCAGTGCGACCGAACAGAAGCTGCGCAAGGATGCCGCCGCGAACCGAGAGCGCCTGCTCACCGCTGGGCGCGAGCTCCTCGCCCGACGCGGGCTTGGGGTCACCCTCAACGATGTCGCTCACCATGCCGGTGTCGGCGTGGGCACCGCCTATCGACGCTTCTCGAACAAGGAGGAGCTCATCGACGCGATCCTGGAGCGACAGAATGAGGAGATTGAGCAGATCCTCCACGCGGCGCTGGCAGAACCGGACCCCTGGACGGGGCTCGTGCTGTACCTCGAGCGTTCCCTGGCCCTGCAGGCGCAGGACCGAGGGATGGCGCAGATCTTCGCTGGCAGGCACGGCCGACGGACCAAGTACGACGAGAGCCGGGACCGGTTGGCACCCTTGATCAACCGGGTCGCGGAGCGTGCGCGCGACGCCGGGGCGCTGCGGGCCGACGCGACCGGCACTGACCTGGTCTTCCTCCAGATCGCGTTGAGCACGGTGGCGGCCGTCGCCCAGGATGGAGCCTCACTCGAGGGACGCGAGGATGCCGAGCAGCTGTATCGCCGATACCTGTGGATCGCCCTCGACGGGCTTCGCGCGGACGGCCCGACGTCACAGCTGCCCATCCCGGCGCTTACCACGGCCCAGACCCACACACTGCTCCAGCCGACGAGGCCAGAGCAGGACGTCATCCGCGCCGATGCGGCTGACGACGATGACATGGAGAGCACATCGTGAGCCCATCCTTCTACGAGTCGCTGGGCTTCGCGCTGCTCGGTGATGGTGTGCCCGGGCGAGCGTTCGTGCGGTTCGCTAACTGACAGCGATCCCAGACCATCCGACACCTCGGGTCCATAGCTGCCCCACTGAGGTATACCCGGCTGGACGCCTAACGCGCCTGTCGAGATGCAGCGAAGGTTTCTGTAGAGATGCAAGGAAGACCGCACAGTGCAACTCGGTGAACTCTTCATGATTCGATACGCATGCCACCTGGCCCGGACTCCGCGTACTCCCGCCAGCCAACCGGCGGAACCAGGGCTAGCCAGAACGGTTCGAGGACGAAACCGAGCGCCTCGTTCATCCGACGCGACGCCGTGTTCACCGCCGCCCCGCCCGTGCCCCAGACACGGACCCCGTCGGCATAGGTGTCCAGAACGGAGCTGGCCTTCACCGCCTGAGCGACTCCCTGGCCGCGCCACCGCCGATCCACGGCCGTACGGTCGACCTCCCACCGCTCCTTCGCCTGCACCACCACGGTGAAGCCCACCAGCTCACCGCGGTGGAAGGCTCCGAAGGCTCGAGCGTCTCCACCAGCGATCCGGGCGGAGAGGTCGGCCGGCAGCGGGTCGTGATGCGAGGCGGGCGTGTGGGGAAAGTCAGGGGCGACCAGGCCGTCCAAAGCCTCCAACCGCACAAGGTCCTCGGCTCCGAGCTTGCGCACGCACAGCCCTCGTTCCTCCGCGTCCTGCACTCGGCACGTGTAGGGGCTCAGATCCGCCTCGTCGCCCAGATGCAACCGCGCTCCCCAGGACGTGGACTCCACACTCCAGCCCGTGTCGAGCAAGTGTTGGGCTTTCGGGTCATCTTCACGGAGCACGCGGGCCTCGGCTGCGCGTCGGGGTATCGGCCGCATCAGCATCGGCGGCACCGACGCCCCGTAGACGTGGGGGAACAGGGGCGAGGTCGGATCATGCAGGTCACTGGGTTCTCGGCGTACGTGCAGGCCCGCTGCAGTCAGGGCCTCCTCCTCCATCGCGACGACGAATGCGTCTGGTCGATCCGAATAGAGGGCTGAACCGACCCGGTTGACCTGAGCGGCGTCCTCGGAGGCGTGAAGAAAGCCCGCCGCTGCCATGGTCACTCCACGGGTCGAGGCAAGGTACTGGCCGCTGTTCCGCGCTGCAGCCCAGTCCTCCGGCAGGGTGATGTGCACGATCATGAGCGGAGCGTAGCGGTTGCCCTCCCCTAGGGCGTGTCTGACTAGCGTTGTTCCACGGGAGCCGAGTGCCCCAACTCCACCCACGGGCGCCTCATCCGCCAGCAGGGCGAGCGCGTCCCCCCGGACGGCGACTTCACCCTCTCGGACAGGGCACAGAAGGAGATCGTCAAGCTCTTCATCGCCTCGGAGTCCTCACTCGAGGGCCGCACGATCGAGGAGTGGTTCTCCGAGGACTTCTTCGAGAGCAACTTCTGGACCTACTGGGCCACCATGTTCGCGTTCGAGACATGGCACTCGCTGGCCGAGATGCGCCGCTACCTGCTGCGCTTCGTCCACGCGATCGACGGGCTTGCGGACTTCAGCGCCCTGAAGTTCAACCGCTACGACCAGTACGACTCCATGGTGAAGCCCCTCCTGGCCCACCTCGAGTCCCACGGCGTGGACTTCCGCTACAGCACCACGGTGCGCGACGTCCGGGTGGAGACCGCCGACGGCAAGGTCCGGGCAGAGAGGCTGCTCCTCACGGTCGACGGCGTGCAGCAGGAGCAGGAGGTCGGCGAGGACGACCTGGTGTCCGTCACCAACGGCTCCATCACCGAGTCCACCACCTACGGCGACCACCACACCCCCGCCCCGCCGACCACCGAGCCCGGCGGCAGCTGGACCCTGTGGGAGAACCTGGCCGAGCAGTCGCCGCTGTTCGGGCGCCCCGGCGTCTTCTACCGGGGCCTGCCGGAGCGCAGCTGGTTCGTCTCCGCGACGGCGACCGTGGAGCGCCGGGAGGTGGAGGAGCACATCGAGCGGCTGACCCAGCAGCCGGACCAGACCATCGTGTGGATCCATGCCCTCTACTCGGACACCGAGGGTGCCTACGTGAAGAAGCCGGTCACCGAGTGCACCGGCGTGGAGATCACGCAGGAGTGGCTGTACCACCTGGGTGTGCCGGAGGACCGGATCCCGGAGCCGGCCGCGCAGGAGTCCGTGAACACGGTGCCGGTGTACATGCCGTTCATCACGTCCTCCTTCATGCCCCGCCGGGCGGGCGACCGTCCCGCCGTCGTGCCGGAGGGCTCGGTGAACCTGGCCTTCATCGGCAACTTCGCCGAATCCCCCACGCGGGACACGGTGTGCACCACGGAGTACTCGGTGCGCACCGCCATGGAGGCCGTGTACACGGTGTTCGACGTCGAGCGGGGCGTGCCGGAGGTGTTCGCCTCGGCCACCGACCTGCGCGGGCTGCTCTGAGCCGACGGACGGCGACGGCCCGTCAGCAGTCCCGGCGCATCACCAGCCGCGGCCGGCCGGAGCCCTTCGCAGCGGTCTCCCCCACGACCTCGAAGCCGGCGCGGTCGAACATCGACCACGTGCCGGCGAACGCCATCGTGGTGTCGATGCGGTCGGGCGCGTCGGTGCCGGGAGCCGCCCCGCCGCCGTCGGGCCGATTGTCCACGGGGTGCGCCTCGACGGCCGGAGCGGCGTGCTCGCGGGCGAAAGCGACCGCGGCCTCGAGCAGGCGCGTGGTGTGCCCCTGGCGCCGGTGCCCGGCCCGGACGACGACGCAGATGACGCTCCACACGTCGACGTCGTCGGTGCGGGGCATCAGCTGTGAGGCCTCGAGCCGCGGGATCTGCGTGCGCGGGCTGATGCTGCACCACGCCACTGGCTCGCCGTCCGCGTAGCCGACGACGCCCGGGGCGACGTCCCGGGCCGCGAGCGCGCGCATCGCGTCCTCACGGGTCTCACCGAGCTCGCGCATCTGCGGCGCCGAGAGCCGGTGGGAGAGGCACCAGCAGTGCGTCGACCGGCGGTTCGGGTTGACCACGTCCGCGAAGTCGTCGAAGCGGTCCAGGGTCAGGGGTGCACCTCGAAGGCCATGGGGTGGACGCTACCCGCGCAGCACCTGGACGGTGGACCGGTGCAGCCGGTCGGCCAGGGCCGCGACGGCGGCGCGCACCGGCTCGTCCCCGAGCACCTCGAACTCGTGGCCCAGCAACGCCAGCCACCGGGCGGCCTCGGCCGGGTCGTCCGCGCCGGTCTCGAACGCGGTCGTCCGCGCGTCGAGGGCGGTCAGCCGGCCGGCCGTGGCGGGCAGGGACGCCCGCACGGACTCGAGCGGCGCGTGCACGCGGACGCTCACGCGATGCCGCCAGGCCTCCGGCGGGGTCGGCTCGTCGAGCCGGGCCAGGGCCTCGGCGAGGTCCGGCCGCGGAGTGAAGGCCCAGGTGCCGACGGCGGGGTCCACGATCCGGTCCACGCGGAAGGTCCGCCAGTCGTCCCGGTCCAGGTCGTGGGCCACCAGGAGCCAGGCTCGGGCCCGGGCGACGAGCCGGTGCGGCTCCACGCGGCGCTCGGTGCGGGCCCCACGCCGGTCCCGGTAGCCGAAGGTGAGGCGCACGCGCCGGCGCACCGCGTCGGCGCAGGCGAGCAGCTCGGGGCCGACCGGCGGGCCGTCCCCGGCGCCGACCGTGGACGCGGCGCGCAGCCCCTCGAGGCGGTGCCGCAGGTCCGCGGGCATGAGGGCGTCCAGGGTGGCGAGGGCGCGCAGCGCCGACTCCGCGGCGACGCCGTCCCCCGCGTGGGCCGCGCGCGTCAGGGCGAGGGTGACGGCCACCGCCTGGTCCTCGTCCAGCAGAAGCGGGGGCACCACCTGCCCCCGGCCGAGGGCGTAGCCGCCGCCGGGGCCGGGATCGGCCTCGACGATGTAGCCGAGGGTGCGGAGCCGGTCCACGTCGCGACGCAGGGTCCGCGAGGTGACGCCGAGGCGCTCGGCCAGCTCGGCGCCGGTCCAGACGGCCCGGGCCTCGAGCAGGCCCAGCAGGCGCAGGGCCCGGGAGGTGGGGTCGGTCATGGCCCCCATGGTGCCGGATGTCGAGGACAGGATCTGTCCGCATCGGGGTGGACGCTCGTCTCGACGCCGGGGACCTCCGGCGTCGAGACGGGCCCGGCGGCCCTGCCGGCCCGACCCTGGCCCCCCGTGGACCACCGACGAAGGAGAACACCATGGGCTTCCTGACCCCCCAGGCGCACGGCGAGCTCGCCGTGCTGACCACCTACGCCCTGCAGCAGCTGGCCCAGATGCGCACCACGGTGCACGGGTTGACCGACGAGCAGGCCCACAGCGTCCCGTCCGCCTCCGCCCTCAACCTCACCGGCCTGCTCCTGCACACCGGGGAGGTGGCCGTCTACTGGACCGCGGCGGCCGCCTCCGCCCCCGGGGAGCCGGTGCTCCCGGAGGACGTGAACGAGGACCACAGCCTCGACGAGCTGGTGGCGGACGGGCGCCCGCTGGCCCAGGTGCTGGAGCGCTTCGACCGGTGCGTGGAGGTGGCCCGGCAGAACCTGGCGGCCGTGGCGGACCTCTCGGCCCCCGTGCCCGTGCCGGACGCACCGTGGTTCCCGGCGGACCTGAAGACGTGGGAGGCCCGGTGGGCGCTGCTGCACGTGACCGCCGAGGTCGCCCGCCACGTGGGCCACGCGGACCTCATCCGGGAGAGCATCGACGGCACGGGCTCCTACGAGCTCAACGACCTCGCGGACGCCGCGGCGCAGGGGTGAGGGCGCGGACGCCCCCGCTCTGCGGGCTCTGTGGGACGCCGTCGTGGCCGGCCAGGACGCCGGGAGCCTGGCGCGGCGCCGGGGCTACGCTGACCGCATGACCGACTTCGACCACCTCCGCGCGGAGGACCGCGAGCACGTGGGGTACATCGAGATGACCGACGACGGCGCGTTCGTCCCGTACGACCTGCTGCGCCGGCGCAGGGGCGAGCCGGGCGGCCTTGAGGAGGCCGAGGCCGTCCTGGACGAGATCGGCCTGCGCCTCCTCGCCGAGGACTGGATCCTGGACGCCGACGGCGACGAGCCCCTGTGCGTGCGCATCCTGGAGGTCACGCGGGACGCGGTGGTGGTGGCTCCGGCGCTGGACTCGGCCGCCGTCGCGAAGTCCCTGGACCTCACCGCCACGGTGCGGCTGCCCCTGCCCACGGCCCGGCTGCGCCAGGCCTGAGACCGCACGCCGAATCAGGCCCGACCCGCCGCCGCGCCGCCCTCGTACTCCGAGGCGAGCAGCGCGAACGTGACCCCGTCGATCCAGCCGCGGGTGAGGTGCAGGGACTCGCCCAGGAACGTGCCCTCGTGGCGCAGGCCGATCTTCGCCATGACGCGCAGGCTGGGGGCGTTGTCCGCGAAGGCCCCCGCCTCCACGCGCCGCACGCCTAGGCCCCTGAACGCGAGGTCCAGCAGGGCCCGGCCGATCTCCGTGGCGTAGCCCCGGCCCGCGTGCTCCGGGGCGACCGTCCAGCCGAGCTCGGCCTGGGCGTCCCGGGCGTCGGGGTGGGGGCCGCCCTGGCTCCACGCGTCCTGCACGGTCAGCTTCCCGACGCCGACGACGTCGCCCGCGCCGTCCCGCACCGTGAGCCGGTCCCCGGCGGCGAGGTACTGCTCCCGCAGCTCGGCGGCCGAGCCGGCCCGCCCGGAGGTCCATGTCCAGACCTCCTCGAGGCGGCAGAAGTCCCAGACGGCGGGGGCGTCGGCGGCAGTGAACGGCGTCAGGGTAAGCCGCTCGGTGCGCAGCGGGAAGGCGACGCCGCGGCGCGCGGCGAGGTCGAGGAGGGGCGTGGCCATGGGGTCACGGTAGCGGGCGGCGGTGACGTCTCCTCCCCTACGCTCGGCCCCATGGACGTCACCTTCACCCCGCTCGACCCGGCGGGCGCCGACCGGGACGCGCTCGTCGCCCTGCTCACCGAGAACGTCTGGCCGTTCCACATGCGCCCGCGCATTACCCGGTCGGAGGCGGAGGAGGCCCTCGACGGCGGCGCCTGGGAGGACGAGGACCACCGCACCCTCTGGATCGAGCATCCCGAGCACGGGCGCGTCGGGGTGGTGCGCCTGGATGAGCTGACGGACCCCACCCCCCTGTTCGACCTGCGCGTGACCGAGCGCTTCCGCGGGCGCGGGCTCGGCGCGCCGATCCTCACTGCGCTCACCCGACTCGTGTTCGAGACGATGCCAGCGGTGGGCCGCTTCGAGGGGCAGACCCGCGAGGACAACGTCCCCATGCTGCGCACCTTCCGCCGGGCCGGCTGGGTCAAGGAGGCGCACTACCGGCGGGGGTGGCCCGTGGAGGGCGGCGAGCCGCTCGCGTCCGTGGCGTACGCGGTCCTGCGGCAGGACTGGGAGACCGGCACGACGACGCCGGTCCCCGCCGAGGTCGACGTCCCGCCCCAGGTGGAGCACGGGGAGGGCGCGGCGGCGGTCGGCCCGGCCCCCGATTGGCCGCTGCGAACTGAGCGCCTCACGTTGCGCCCGCATCGGGAGGATGACCTCGGCTGGCTCCGGGACATGTACGCCCGGCCGGAGGTGGTGCGCCACCTGCTGGACGAGCCGTGGGACGAGACGACCGCCCGGCAGAAGCTGGCGAAGCGCATCGCGTGGGACGGCCTCGCCGGCCCATCCGGGGCGGTGTCCCTGGTGGTCGAGCACCGCGGCGTGCCGGTGGGGGACGTGATCCTCTGGCTGACGGACCGCGAGCGCGGCGTCGCGCAGATCGGCTGGGCCCTGCACCCCGAGCACGCCGGGCAGGGGTTCGCACGGGAGGCCGCGGCCGCGCTGCTGACCCTGGCGTTCGAGACATACGACCTCCACCGGGTGGTGGCGCAGATGGACGCCCGCAACACCGCGTCCGCCCAGCTGGCCGAGGCCGTCGGTCTGCGCCGGAAGGCTCACCACCGGCAGGACTGGTGGAGCAAGGGCGAGTGGACGGACACCCTCGTCTACGCGACGCTCGCGAGCGACCGGGGCTGAGGGGGCGGGCCTACGGGTCACCCGGGGTGCGCCGTCCTCGTTCCACCGGACCAGGGTGAGGTGCCACAGCCCGGGGGCCGTGCGAGACGGGTCGATGAGCCCGTGCGCCCCGGCCTCCTGCAGGCGTCGGCGCACTGCCCACGACGTCGGCTCCTCCCCCGCCTCCACGGCCGGCTTCCACGGGTCCATGACGTCGGCGAGGTCGACGCCGAGGGCCGCGAGCGCCTCGGCGGTCACCTTCGCGGCGTAGCCGGTGACGACGGCGCGGGTCAGCGGCTCGCACTCGAGGCAGGCGGGCAGGTCGGGCACGGGAGGCATGTGCCTTCAGTTCCGGCCCGGCCCGCCGCTCCCCTCCGCGATGGCGGTCAGACGGCCCACGTGGGCGGCCCAGCGGTCGGCGTCCCACGGGGGCAGGTTGTTCCCCGGGGAGCGCAGGCCAGCCTGCCCGTCGATCTGCTCCCGCAGGATGTCCGCGTGGCCGGCGTGCCGGGCCTCGTCCAGGGCGACGTGCGCGATGATCTGCGCGAGCGTGACCTCCGCCTTGTCGTCGGGCCACCACGCCACCCGCCCGGGGGCGTCGGCGCCGAGGGCCGTGATGGTCGCGTCCGCGTGGACGAAGCAGCGGCGGGCGAACTCGAGGACGTCCTCGAGGGACTCCCCCTCCGCGGCGAACATGTCCACGTTGTCCTCCTCCTGCTGCCCCGCCGCCACCCAGGGCAGCAGCACCTCCGCGGGACGGCCGAACGTCTCGCCGAAGTACTCCAGCTCGATGACGGCGGCGTGCTTGACCAGTCCCAGCAGGTTGGTGCCGGTGGGGGTGCGCGGCAGGCGGGCGTCACGCTCGCTGAGGCCCTCGAGCTTGTGCAGGAGGGCCGCACGCTGGCGGCGCAGCCCGTCGTGGAGGATCTGCTTGTGGTCCATGGGGTGATCCTGCCCCAGATCAATCAGGCCGCGAACCCCCGCACGAGCTCAGCCACCCGCTCCGGCGCGTCCAGGTGCACGTCGTGCCCCGCGCCGGGCACCTGCCGTGCCGCACATCCGGGCGCCGCCGCCGCATCTCGTCCAGCTCTCCGGCGGGCACGTTCCCGTTCTCCCCGGTGATCAGCAGGGTTGGCGCGGCGATCTGCCCCCATTCCTCCCACCGGGGCCGCTCGTGGACGGGCCGCAGGGCGGCCTCCAGCACGTCGACGTCGAAGCGTGGCACCCCGCCGGCGTCCGTCTCCTCGAGCCCCTCGGCCCACACCCGGGCGGCAGGTCCGCCGCCAAGGTGGGAGACGGCGTCGTCCACGGTGGCGAAGGGGATGGGCCAGGCGCGAAACCAGTCGATGACGCCGGCGGTGGCTTCGGGCCCCTCCCCGCCGACGCCGCCCTCGATCAGCACGAGCCGCCCCACACGCGCCGGATGGGCGGCCGCGGCGAGCAGGGCGGTGTGCGCGCCCATGGACTGGCCCACCAGGGTGAACCGCTGCAGGCCCAGCGCATCGGCCACGGCGACGACGTCGCCCACGTGGGCCGTGCGGCTCAGGTCCGCGGGGCGCCGGGTGCTGGAGCCGTGACCCCGCTGGTCGAACGCGACGACCCGGCAGGCCGCGGCCAGCCGCTCGGCGACCTGCGCCCACTCCCTCGCGTATCCGGCCAGGCCATGCAGGAGGAGGAGCGCGGGCCCGCTGCCGCCGGAATCGAGGACATGCAGGCGGGTGCCGTCCTCCCTGGTGACGGGGCCCGCAGACCTACGGCCCAGACCTGACATGCGATTCACCCCTTCGCCTCAAACGCGGTACGCCGCTCCGGTCAAGCGCCCTGGGTTTCGTTCCGACCTACTTCCACAAGGAGGATCGGACCATACCCCAGAAGTACAGCCCCGAGTTCAAGGCGAAGGCCTTGCAGCTCATCGAGGAGCGCATCCGCGCCGAGCAGTGCTCCGGTTGGGCCGCCTGCGCGGCCGTGGGCGAAGCCCTCGGCGGGATCTCACCCCACACCCTGCGGAACTGGTGGAAGCAAAGCCGCGTCGACCGAGGCGAGACCCCCGGTGTGAGCACTGACGAGTTTGAAGAGATGCGCCGGTTGCGCCGGGAGAACCTCGAGCTGCGCCGCGCGAACGAGATCCTACGCAAGGCTTCAGCTTTTTTCGCAGCGGAGCACGACCGCCCCACGACGAGATGATCCGGTTCATCGACGAACACCGCGATCAGTTCGGGGTCGAGGCCATCTGCCGCACCCTTGGTGCGACAGAGTGTGGGTTCATCACCTCCCGGGCCTACCGTGCGGCGAAGACATGGCCCACCTCCGCGCGGGCTCTACGAGACGAGCTCCTCATCGAGGAGCTCGAGCGGATCCACGCGGAGAACTACAGCGTCTACGGGGTCCGGAAGATGCACCACGCCTTGGCCCGCGCCGGGTGGGAGATCGGCCGGGACCAGGTCGCCCGCCTCATGCGCGCCGCGGTCCTGCAGGGAGTTCGCCGTGGCCGCAAGCCGATCACCACGCGGCCGGCAGGTGAACCGGATGCGCGTCCTGATCTCGTCGAGCGCCGATTCGCCGCTGAGCGTCCTCACCGGCTGTGGGTCGCTGACATCACCTACGTCCGCACGATCACCGGGTTTTGCTACGTCGCGTTCATCACCGACGTCTTCACTCGCCGGATCGTGGGGTGGGCCGTGTCAGCCAGCCTGCATACCCAGGGGCTGCCGCTGCTGGCCCTTGAACATGCTCTCCTGAGCACGGGTGCAAGCCGTGGCCGCCAAGGCCTGATCCACCACTCGGACCGAGGCGCCCAGTACGTCAGCTTGGCCTACTCGGATGCGCTCATCACGACGGGGGTGAGCGCCTCGGTGGGCACCGTGGGCGACTCCTACGACAACGCCCTAGCCGAGACCGTGAACGGCCTCTACAAGGCCGAGCTCATCCACTCCAAGCGGCTCTGGGATTCGACCGAGGCGGTCGAGCTGGCCACGTTGAAGAGCGTCCACAGGCCTCGACCGCGCAGGCGCCGCTCGGCCATGCCGACGTAAAGCAGGCCGTCACGTCCACCTCGCACCCCCCACATCGGAAGCGCTCGGACGAATTCCGCCCACCGGAGGGACATGTGGCTTCGACATCGGCCTTTTAACCAGTGAGAGGCCAGAACCGCCTCTCACCGAATCGACCCGAGGAGGCCTCCATGTCCCAGCGCCCCGCCTGTCCCTACCTGCCCCTGCCCCGCGCGACCACCCTGCGGGATGCCCTCGTCTACACGCGGGCCAGCATGAGCCGCCTGCCGGACGTCGTCCACGGATCACTGCTGCTGCGTCGTCTCATGGAGGCGGCCCGGCCGGTCCTCACCGCGGCGACCTCCCTCCTCCCACTCCAGGACGTCCTCGCCGCCGCGGCAGGAGCGGTGCTGGCCCTCTCGGCCCTCCTGTGGGCTGTTCTCTTCCTCCACAGACTCCTGCTTTGCCGCGGGTGGCACGGTCACCTCGTCTACACCACCGACGGTCGCACCGCCTTCCTGACGATCAGGTCCACCAGCCAGGGATGGGAGCTCTCCGACCACGTCGCGACACGTTCTGCGAAGGGCGACGGCCGTGGGCTGCGGGAGGCGCTCGCACCCGCGTTGCGCAACGCCGCGGACGCTGCAGGGGCACCCATCCTGGTCACCGCAGCGAACCGAACCCTCGCCGACCTCTACCGGCAGGAGGAGCCGGAGCTGAGGGAGGTCGGTACCACGCTCCTGGGCCGGGTGCGACTGGTCCGGCCTCCGCGCCGGGCTATCCTCCCCGGATGACCCCCTCCGACCCCAACGGGGCCACCTACGACGACGCCCGCCTCGCCGCCCTCTACGACCACGACAATCCGCCCGGCGAGGACCACGCCTACTTCCGGCAGGTCGCCGACGAGTCCCGCGCGCGGCGCATCGTGGACCTCGGCTGCGGGACCGGGTCGCTGACCGTGACGTTCGCGGGCGAGGGGCGCGCCGTCGTCGGGATCGACCCGGCCGAGGCCATGCTGGCCGTGGCGCGCGCCCGCCCCGGCGGGAACGCGGTGATGTGGCGGCAGGGCACGGCGGAGCTGATCGAGCCGGCGTCGGCGGACCTGGTGGTGATGAGCGGGAACGTTGCCATGCACCTGATCGGCGACGTCTGGCACGCCACCCTGCGGCGCGTCGCCACCGGCCTGGTTCCCGGCGGACGTCTCGTGTTCGAGACCCGCAACCCGGTGCTGCGCGCATGGGAGGACTGGAGCCACGGCCCCACCGAGCGCACGACGCCGGCCGGTCGCCTCCTCGAAACCGAGACCGTGACCGCGCCGGACGCGGACGGCGTGGTGCTCATGAGGTCACGGACCGTATTCCTGGCCGACGGCGCCCTCGTCGAGGCGGAGCAGCGCCTGCAGTTCCGCTCGGCAGCGCAGGTGCGCGCCGACCTGGACGCGGTGGGGCTGACCGTCGAGCGGATCTCCGGCGACTGGCACCGCACGCCGTTCGTCGAGGCCACAGACCGACTGATGGGGGTGGAGGCGCGGAAGGCCTGAACACGGCACGGGCGAGGCCGTCGCTCGACCGTACCTCCCCACTACGCTCGCCGCATGCCGCGCGTCTCCGCCCCCGTCCCCTCCCCCCGCCGCTGGTGGGCGGGCCCGCTGGACGTCGAACGGCTGGCCTGGACCGCCGTCAGTGACGCCCGGGACGCGGTCCAGGCGCTGGTCGACGCGCGGGGGCAGGGATGGCGGGTCGGCACGTCGCCGGAGCTCGTCGCCGCCTCCTTCGCCGCCATCGAGCACCTGCGGGTGGTCGGCGAGCCCGTGGCGTCCTGGGCCCCGATGTCCGGCTTCGTCCGCGCGGTGGACGGCTGGGTGCGCACCCACGCGAACTATCCGCACCACGCGGCCGCCCTCGGCCGCGCGCTCGGGGCCACGGACCGCGCGTCGCTGGAGCGGGCCGTGGCGGGGCGAACCGCGCTGGACGTGGAGGAGGCGGTGCACGACGCCGGCGGGATCGCCGTGGCCGTCCGCCGCGCCACGCAGTGGGCCGCGCACCCGCAGGGCGTGGCGACGAGCGGCGAGCCGTGGGTCTCGGTGGACGCCGGCCGCGAGCGCGCTCCGCTCTCCGGCGGGGCACTGCCCCTGGACGGCGTGCGCGTCCTGGACCTGACCCGCGTGATCGCCGGGCCGGCCGGCTCGCAGCTCATGGCGTGCCTCGGTGCGGACGTGCTGCGCATCGACCCGCCGGCGCGGCCCGAGATCGACGCCCAGTTCCTCTCGAACGGGATGGGCAAGCGGTCCGCCACCGCGGACCTGGCCGAGCACCGCACCGAGCTGGAGGCGCTGCTGGCGGGGGCCGACGTCGTCCTGCTGGGCTACCGGCCCGGGTCCCTGGACCGCTTCGGCCTGGGTCCAGACGCGCTCGCGCAGCGGCACCCGCACCTGGTGGTCGGGTCCCTCTCGGCCTGGGGCGAGCGCGGCCCGTGGGCGCAGAGGGCGGGCTTCGACTCGATCGTGCAGGCCGCCTCGGGCGTCGCGCTGGCCTGCTCCCCGGACGACGGCGCCACGCCCGGCGCCCTGCCCGTGCAGGCGCTCGACCACGCGACCGGGTACGCCCTGGCGGCCGGGGTGGTGCGCCTGCTGGCGGAGGGGCGGGCCGGCGTCGTGCGGGCGAGCCTCCTGGGCGCGGCCCGGACGCTGCTCTGGCTCCCGGCCCCGCCGGAGGAGCCGGTGGCGGAGCTGGGCGTGCCGCACGTGACGGTGCGGTCCGCCGCGGGCACGCTGAACACCGTGCCGCCGCCGCTCACGCTGGACGGGGCGACCGTCGAACGGGACGTGGCCGCGTACGGGGATGCCGCGCGGCGTTGGAAGTGAGGCACAGGACAGGCGGCCCGCGTACGTCTACCCTCGCCCCATGACCCCCGCCTCTCCCGCGCTCCTCTTCTCCTTCGGCACCCTCCTGGACGCCCCCGTGCAGGCCGCCGTGTTCGGCGGCCCCGTGCCGTCCCAGACGGCGGAACTGGCCGGGCACGACGTCGTGGACGTGCCGATCACCGACCCGCACGTCCTCGAGATCAGCGGCCTGGCCGTGCACCGGGGGCTGCGCCGGCGCGAGGGCGCGTCGGTGGCGGGCGGGGTTCTGGCACTGACGCCGGAGCAGCTTGCCCGGGCGGACGAGTACGAGGTGGACGCCTACGTGCGGCGTCGCGTGCGCCTGGCGGACGGCACCGCGGCGTGGGCGTACGTGGCCGCGGATCCGCTCGCGGCGGCGGAGCGGATCGGCGTGGTCGGGGACAGCATCGCCTACGGCCGCACCGATCCCGACGGCGGCTGGGCCGCCCGCCTGGCCCGGCACCACCTCGCGGAGGACGAGGCGCGCCACCGCCTGTTCGCACTCGCGCTGCCCGGGGCGACGCTCACGGAGGTCGCCGAGCACGCCCCCACCGAGCTGGCCTGGCGCCGCGCGGACACCGTCCTCATCTCGGCCGGCATCAACGACCTCGCCGGGGTGGGTGGTGCGCGGCGGACGCCGGCCGAGCTCGTGGTGATCATGGAGGGGCTGTGCAGGGAGCTGGAGGAGACGGGCGCGCGGCCCGTGGTGCTCGGGCCGATCTGGACGGACGAGGAGCGCGCCGCCCGCGAGTTCGGGCTGCTCGTGGAGCGCGGAGTCGTGGCGGCCTACCGGGACGCGCTGCTGGCTTGGGGCACGGAGACGCACCGCGACGTCGTCGACCTGTGGCCCGTGCTGGAGGACCGGGGCGAACTGATCGACGACGGCGTGCACCCGAACGCGGCGGGGCACGGAGTGCTACGGGAGGCGATGAGGGCCCGCTGACCCCTCAGTAGCCCCGGCGCATCACCAGCCGCGGGTGGCCCGAGCGCTGCGCCTCGATCGCACCGGCTCCAAGCGGAAAGTTCAAGTGGGGGAACCACAATCCTCTCGAGGGCAGCACCATTTACTCGACATTCACGAAAATATCGAACAGAACAAGCTAATTCGTGAGGGTATTATCAAGGTGAGGACCAATATACCCCACCGCAACAAATCCGCACGCGCTGAAAGTGTCGTCGAAATACATGCGAGGAGAACCGGCACGGCCAGTTGCAAGCGCAACATGGGCCACCATCAATTTGCTTCCGTCCGCAGAAACTTCGCGGGGCAAACCGTAGACGGTCCGCTGACCCTTCATCTTCCCATTCTCTCGCACAGTCTGACCCTCACCCCATTTAATACCGACCGCGCGCATCAAGAGCCCATGCTGCGCATTCTTAACGTAGTGACTCAGCGATCCAGAAAAGTCCCCCTCCCTCCGCGCCTTGACGTATGCCTCGAAAGTAAGAAGAGAATCCCATGCCTTTTGGATGGCAGAATCGCCCAGGTCAGAATATTCATCCAGCTCTTCCGCAATTCCCCGGTCTCCAAAGAATTTGACACCAGACAGGCGATCAAAGGAGTCCATCAACTGGGCAAAAGTCGAAGGATAGAATACCTCATCTGCAACGTCAACAAACGAATGCGCGAGTTCAGCACCACCTGCATTAATGAGACTCTGCTTCAGGTAATCGATCTCGCGACGTAAGCGCTCCTCTTCAGTACGCAGAAGATGAGTAGCTCTTAGCATCTCATCATTCTCTAGACGCAGAAGACCGGCGTTGACACGCTCAAACTCGGCTTCCTCCCTCAGCTTCTCATTCTCATCGAGGGCGATATTGAGAAGCTCTTCTGCATCCGCCAGAGCCTGCGTAGCAATAGACGGCGAGTCCGAAGAGCTCGATGCCCTCGCTGACACATCGCCCCGGACCGCATGGAATGCACGAGCGCTCTTTTCCCTAAGGAAAGAATAGTCTGCGTCCCTCAGCACTTCCGGAAGAGGGGTGTTCCGAAGATGTTCAACCTGCCGACGCCTAACGATGCGCTGAAGTCGGCGGTGGGTACTCTTCTCGATAGTTGAGGAATGAATGAGCCGATGTCTAAACGAATCATTCGGATCACTCAGGCCGGCGCCAGGCAGTACGGTTCGAATCGACCCTGCTGGGATCCGGTGACCATCGGCCACGCGGGAGTTAAATTCTACCCGCGCGCCCCCCGTCAGCATGAACGCAAATGCCATACCTTCAAATGGGCCGAGAATTTTCTCGACTTTCGTGAGCCAGGCGCTGTCACTCACCCCTTCGGGCGGGGTCGTCACATAGACAACACCGCGCCGGGAGTCATCCCGCAGCACCTGTTCGAGATGGTCTACGTGACTCTCTGAGGCAATGAGCTGAATATGGGAAGATGGGGTCTCAATTCCATCTACAAGATCAACGCGATTAAGGAGATCGGAGACGAACGCGGGCGTCCCACTTGGCTGCGGCTCCGAGTGATGAACCCCAGCGCTATCGACATAGTCGAGAATTGGCGGCTCAACGTCTGTCCAAAACCAGAGTCTCTCCTGGCCGAACACGATGCTGATACGGGTCACACCTGTTCGGGATGTCTCCTGGTTGCGATACCACCGGGGCGGGTCCCACTGCTCCGTTAGCGACAGTCTATATCCGCTGACATTTCGCTCGGAGTCTAAGGTTTCAGCGGCCTCTAGAAGTGCCCCGTCGGAGGAAGCCGCACTGCTACCCGCAAGAGGAAGACCCGAGAATTTCTTACGCCGAATCAACCACTCCTGTATCACCTCAATGATGACGTTCATATTATCGCGGTCAGCCGAAGCCGAGACAATTGTCTGATATCCGAGCAAGATTACTCCAAATCTAGTTTCCTGTCGAGATGCAGGGAAGATTGCACAGGACACGCGAGGAGGACTGCACAAGTCCTCCTCTGCGACCTCACGTGTGCAATGTAGTGTCCGACGGCGTGCAGCACACCTGGACAGTCCGTATGCCACTGTTCAGGGGCGACTAGAACCCGGGATCCGCCGTACTGCCACCCATCGCGGGTCCTCGGGTCGGATGCTCACGCGCGTACCGTTCTTCAACGGACGGGTGACCCCGTAGACGATCACACCCCATCCGTCGACCCAGCCCTCCGCCCAGTCAATCCCGAGCTGCTCAACCCGCTGCTGCACGGCAGCCTGGCATTCCTCGTCGAGGATGACGGCACCGCGTCTATCGAAGAAGTTAAGGAAGACCTCCTTGCCCCGCACCACCGACTGAACAGGGCCCCACACGATCATGTGCTTGCCCATGCGCGCCTGATCGTCCGGGTCCAGATCTGTACTGGCCCACACGACGTCTCCCCAGCGGACCCGCTCGCGCTCGGGCAACTCCAGCCACCGGTCCGGGGCCGCGTGAGTCGGATCGCGCAAGAGATCGGTCAGCATCGCGCCGATGCCATGGGTGGACTGATCGAGTTCTTCGACCCCCGACTTGCCCGAGGGGTCGGCACCCTCCCCGGCATACGCAGTCGTCCCCGGCGTCGCTTCACCACCTCTGCCGCCGCTTCCGCTCGCAGGCGGCGTCTCGGGGCTGATCTTCAACGCGCCCCCGGGGTTATCCCGCCGCGGCTGGACGGCGTCGACCTCGCTGCCCCCTCGAGAGCCAGCCTCTCCTCGCTTCGGACACTGTTCCGTGTGCTCGCCCCGAACTCGGAAGTGAGGCGAGTGCCCGTTGATCGACTGGCTGACCAGCGAGACAGGCATCCCGCAGTCAGCCTCCCCGCATATGAACAGCTCACCGAGGGCTGCCTGCCACTCCTGGTCGCCTCTTGCCCAGATGTCCTGAGCTGCAACAACGCGACCCGTCTTCTCATGCACCGCCGTTGCCATCGTCATGGTCCCCGCTCCGTTCCCACTCGAACCGCTCGTGTGACGATGTCTACACGAGGCTGTTAAGAGCGTCCAGAGAGCCGGAACGGCCCGAGCCAGCTCGGTCCACCGCCCCACGCTCGGCATTCTCCCGGCCCAGAAAGGGAACCATGGCATACGAATCTGCTGCAGACTTTCCGTCGATCACCAAGATGAAGAACCAGCTGCGCGCCTTCGCGCGCCTCGGCCCGCTGGTCCCCAGGGGTACTCGAGAGCAGATGCGCGAGGTCCAGCGTGGCCTCGAGGCCCTCACCCAGACAGTCGATGACTTCTACACGCTGTTCGGGCCGGAGCACTGGATCTTCCATGACAGCCTCAATGTGGACGCGATGAGGTCACTGATGGATGCCCATGCAGGTAATCCCCAGGCCGCAGAAGCCGCCTTGGTCACCTGGTACAACCAGGAAGACCACCTTCAGTGGATGATGCTCAGGCTTAACCGGCACGCACCTCTTCGCGCTCGCATGCACTTGCTGGAGCTCGCGTTGGCAGACCAGCAGGCCGGACGCTATTACGCCGTTGTGCATGTCCTCCTGAGTGTCATGGATGGCTTCGTCAACGACCTCAATCCACAGCACCCGCAGGGGCTCCACGCTCTTGAGGGCGGGGATCTACAGGCATGGGACAGCGTGGTGGGACACCACCAGGGCCTGTCCGCGGCGCACCACTCCTTCAAGAGGAGCTTCAAGAAGCGGAACGATGAACCGGTCACCGAGCTCCACCGGCATGGCATCGTGCATGGAGCCCTGACGAACTACAACAACGCGGTGGTCGCCACGAAGGCTTGGAACCGCCTTTTCGCCGTCGCCGACTGGGCTGCCTCCAAGGATGCCGAGGCGAAGGAGTTGGCGAAGCCGGCTGCGCCCACGCTCATGGAAGTTCTCCGTCAGGTGGGACGCACTGCGCGGGACCGCAGGGAGATGGAGACGTTCATCCCCCAGATCCTGGGCACCCAGGACCCGGCATTCCCGTCGCATCCTGCCGTCCAGCTGGTTTCAGAGTTTCTCCAGGCGTGGCGGCGCCAGAACTACAAGGAGATGTCAGACCAGGTGGTTCTACGGTCCGCACAGGTCCGCCCCGTCGATCTGCGCCGTGAATACGACGGTCATGAGCTCCAAAGCTATGAGCTCCTAGAAGTCGACCACCACGCCTTCAGTGTGGCCGTAGTGCGCGTGCGTCTGGAGACACCTGACGAGGTCTACTTCCCTGCGATCCGATGCCTGCTGACGGACGAGAAGGGCTCTGCCGGAGTTCCGAGCGACGAGGGCCGCTGGGCTCTCCCACAATGGCAGTACCACTTCATGACGCAGCACGCCGACGAGTGAGCCCTTCTGAGCGGTACGTGCAGCGTAAGCGACGAGGCAGCCAGGACGCGGGAAGCCCCTCGCATCCCCTTGCTCAATATGGGGCCCCGTACTGGGCGCCCGGGGGTGGGCCGGTCGCATCCGCTCTCCACCCCTCGATCGCAGGCAGATCGAGTTCGAGCGCTCGGAGGGTTTCGTAGAGACGTTCATGGCGGGATAGCCCGCCGTCCCAGCTCGGCGGTTCTACAAGGAGGCCGCCCCGAGAGTCGTAGGTATTCCAGCTGACGGTCGTGCCGGTGGAATCCGGGGCGAGGATGCCGGCCGTCGGGCGGCTCGGCTCATAGCACCAGAGTTCTTCGCCGACGAACTCCAGGAACACTTCCGACAGAGCCCATCCAGGCCGAGAGCCCAATAAGTTCGACAGGCTCATCCGGTCAGGGGGCTGTTCCCGGCCTCCTGCGGGCGCCCCGCTTGGCCGGCCACTGGCTAACGCCCGGCGCTCGCCGCGGTCCTCCTTGCCCGCACGCCTCTTGCGCTTCGATGACTTCGACATCTCTCCTCGTCTCCTGCGTCTCAGCCGATGAGGTAGCTGATGGCATCGGGGGTGGTGGTGTGGTCTTTCGCCCATGCACGGCTGCCTTCGTTGCTGGGCGGCACGAGGTCGAGCCAGGCGTTCAGAGCCCCTCTACCCACTCCCACTGAGCCGGCGAGGATCTGGTGGGCGATGAGGAATACCTCCGCACGCAGCTCGGGGCAGTCCGGGGCGCTCACACCCCACCGCGGGCCGCGCTCCTTGGTGCGTGCGCGCGCCTCGACCCGCACCTGCAGGGCCCATCCGGGGAGGCCTGAGGCGGGGCTGATGGCCGCGATGTGGATCAGGAGCACCGCGATGGACCGCATCCGGCGCAGATATTCGGCGCCGGGGACGGGTTCGCCGTGGCAGAGGACGACCTCTCCGCGGAGAGCTTCGAGCACTGCCTGTTGCTGATTCAGGGTCGCGGCGCCGGCTGGCACCCGGGTCGCGGTACCGAGATCGTGTTCGCACTGGGGCACCCGTCCGGGTGCACGCGGATTGCCGCACAAGGTGCTGAACCCGGAGGCCCGCAACCCCTGCAACCGGGTCGAGCGCAGCTTGATCCGGCAGCCGGAGCACCGGGTCACCAGCAGACAGGAGTGCCGCAGACAGGCGACCACCCAAGGCAGGCGCCAGCGGCTCGCCCATGGCTGGCCTTCACCCACGCAGGCCGGACATGCCTGGGTGCGGATGAGGGAGAACCAGCCCTTCGCGCTGGCCGCTCGTGCGCCGTAGCGGTGGGTGTTCTCGATCGTGGGCATCACTTCGTACCGGGACAGTGTCAGCTGGCGCAGAGCAGGCGGGGGCGTCTGGGTGAGGATGGCCAGGGTCTCCACGAGTGCGGGTGCGGGGGCTGCGTTCAGGAATCGGAGGGTGGCCCCGGAGAGTCGTTTCAGGTGGTGGGTGAACGGGCCGATGGCCAGGGCGTTGGCGGCGGCCACACGTTCGATGTACGAGTCCATGGCTTCTTCAGCCCCGGGTATGACGCGGACCGGCAGCGGGGTGATCATCCGGCATACCTCCTCGGGCTGACCTGGCGCGTCCGCTCGTGGCCGGTGGCCGAGCCCGTGAGGAGGCCCACGAGGTCGGGACCGTCGATCTGAGCGGCAGCGGCTTCGTGAAGGTGCAGACGGGTCTCCGGGTCCAGGTGATGGTTGAAGTCGTCGATCTCGTCGAGGCGGACGCTGGGGACGGGCCCGAGTTGGGGGTGTCCGCCGGCGACGTGCAGCCAGATCCAGGCGCGGGTCATCGTCGTGGCGGAGAACTCCTCGACGGCAGGGATCCAGTGGTCCGGGACCAACAGTCTGGGCAGGTGGGGTTGAGTTCGGAAGACCGCGCGGCGCAGCTGGTACTCGGCCAGCCCACCGGCGATGAGCTCTTCCGCGGCCTGGAGGACATGGTGTTGCTGGTCGTCGTCGAGGCCGTCTCGTGTGATCACACGGTGGAGCAGTCGATGGTCGAGGGGTTCACCGGTGAGCCCGTGGGCAGAGCGGGCCGCCGCTGCGGAGGCGGGGACCCCGGTGGCCTCGTCCAGGAGCAGGTGCAGGGCCAGCGCTGTCCCCGCCTGAGCGACCAGGGAGGGTCGGCCGCCACCAGTGTGCAGGCTCGGCTGGGCGATGGTGGGAACGTGGCGGGCGCAGAGCCCGGTGGACTGCGACCAGTCGGTCAGGGTGGTGACGGTCGCGCGCAGACGGGCACGCGACAGGGAAGTCACGGTGGCCCCAGAGGCGCTCTGCCCAGGCGCTGCCGGGTCCATGGCCCGGGAGTCTGGCCGGTTCCGTGCTGTCACACGGGTGATGGACGCGCTGGCGAGGGTCAGCAGGTGCGCCACCTTCACGGGGTCGGCGCAGGGGTATGCCCCCCAGGAGGTCAACGCTGGGTCGAGGGCGACCGGGGTGGGTGCATCCTGCTGTCGGGCCAGATGCTGGCAGGCCTGACGGAGTGTGGACAGGCGCTGCCGAGCTGACCTGCGCCCGGACAGTGCGTCGTCGAGGATCCGGTCGAGACCCTGCACGAGCTCGACGGTGGCCTCGGGGACGGGCTGCGGGATCTGCGCGTTGTCGGGGTCGACCAGGTAGGTGCGGCACCGTAGGCAGACCGGCTGCAGGGCCAGGCGCCAGCGCAGGCTCTGGTACCCGGTCCTCACGGTGCACTGCGGGCAGATCCACCACCGGTGGGGGTGCAGTTTCCAGCCGTGGCGGCGCTGCACCCGGTACCCGCGAATCGAGGGAACCCACCGATGCATCGTCATGCCGGTGATCTGATCCTCGCTCAGACCCGTGGCCGCATGGACCTGGGTGATGACCGCGGCCGGGGCCGAGGCGTTGTCGAAACTGGCCGGCACTGTGAGCCGGACGGGGGCCAGGCCCGCCTGCTGGTAGCGCTGGAGATAGCCCGTGAGCGACTCCCCGGGCATCGGGGGAATCTGGACAGGACGGCTCATCCCTCACCGCCCGGGCCCGGAGTCGTGGGGTCCTGCGTGGTGGAGCCGGCCTCGTTCTTCGTCGGGGCCTTCGGCGGTGGAATGGAGGCAGCCTTCGATTTGCGCTTGTTCTCGGCCCGTCGGGAGCGCTGGGGGGCTGCCTCGCGTAGTGACGCCTCAGCGGCCGTGGCCCGTGCCGACAGCGGCACCGCGCGAAGTCTCTCCCGGGTGATGGTGTCCTCGCCGGCGTCGAAGGCGTCGAGGATCACGGTGGTGATCAGCCGGTGGATGTCGCCGAGGTAGCCCTGGGTGCGCTGCCAGATCTCGCCGGCTAGCTCGTTGGTCAGGGTGCCGGCGGTGGCGGTGTCGAGGTGGGCCATGAAGGTCTCTTCGACCCCGCGCAGCATCGCCTGGAACCGGGCCCGGTCGCTGATGTGCGTGATCGAATGCGGCTGCAGCTGCAGCGGTGCCAGGCGGGTGGCGATCTGCGCGTCGGCGTAAACGTCACTGTCCTCCAGGTTCGCCCCGACCAGGATCATCGTCCCGCCGAGCTCTCCGAGCTCGGTGTTCAGGTACTTCAGGTAGTCCAGAACGTCGCGGGCATCCATCTGAGTGGTCTTGAGCATGTGCACGTCATCCAGGATGAGCAGCCGCACCCCGTGGGTGCGAATGGCCTCGACCACGCGCGTGGTGGTGGCGCGCGTCTGACCGATCGTCGGGTACCCCAGGAACGACAGCAGCGCGGTGTTGACCTCCTGGATGCGCGAGGCCGCGCGCAGGGTGATGTAGACCTGGGGGATCCAGTCCACGGTGGCGCCGTTGCCCACGGTGCGGGTGGGCAACGTCGTGGGATCGGTGGTGGTCACGACCTCGCGGTAGAGCTGGTGGGCCAGGCGTTTGATCAGCGTGGACTTGCCGACCCCGTTCGCCGCGGAGAGCCCGATGACGGTCTTAGCCCCGCGCGGGGCGTACTCGTTGCGCAACACCTCGGCCTGCAGCCGGGTGCTGATCTGCTTCACGCGGGGGCAGTCGATCGGCTGGGAGACCATCCACCGGTTCAACGCCGTCCAGTGCTCGTCCTGGTCCCGCTGGTCCAGGCGCTCGAACTGGCGGACCGTGACCGGGCTGAGCGCGGTCGGCTGCGAGGTCACCACCTGGTGGTGCCAGTCATGCGAGTTCATCGTGCGCCTCCGGGTAGTCAGGCCACGGCTCGGCCAGATCTGCCAGCCCGAACCCTGCCGGCGCGGCCTCGTCGTTTCGCCCACCCGGCAGAGCTGTCAGATGCTGGCGATCGGCCCGCGGGGCCCGTGGCGTGGCGACCGGTGCCTGGTTCAACCCTCGAGCTTCGGCGGCTTCGTCGTGGTCGCGTTGGCCCTGGCCCCAGCGCATGCGTGCGGCCGAGAGCTTGGACGCCCATGCCTCGTCCCGGGGGGCGGTGGAGAGCTGGCCGATCTCGTCGATCAGCTCGAGCATCGAGACCTTCGCGGAGTGGCGCCGGCCTGCGCGGCGGCGGATCTGGGCCAGGGCCTGATCACGGACGACGTCGGCCATGGGTGCGTGCAAGAGGTGACGGCCACGCCAGGGGATCTCGTGGATTCGGTCCGTCTCGGGGTGGCGGAACCATAGCCGAGTGGTGTCCCGGGGGTCGTAGTGGAATGGGGCCGCGGCGTCCTTGTCGCGGAACGCGCCAGCCCGGCAGTCCCGGAACTCGTCGAGGGCCTCGGCGTCGTAGGCCATGTTCTTGTACTCGACGCCGGCGTGACGGATCGTCAGCCACCGGATCGGCAGGAACTGGTAGATCAGGTCCGGGTGCTGCGGGTAGTGCAGCCGCCCGGTGCTCGCCAGCATCGCGTCGAACATCTCCAACGGGGTCAGGGCCTGCTCTTCGGCGCCGGGCCAGATCAGCCCGGTATGGGGGCGGCGGTGGTAGTCGACTGCCACGAAGGCCCGCAGGTGGGTCTCCAGTTGGCGGGCGGTCAGCAACGGCTCATCGGCTTGGACGCCGACGATGGAGCCGCGTTCGGAAACGTTGCGTCCCTTGTAGCCGGGCAGCGCCTGGTAGGCCCGCTGGAGGGTCTCGTGGAACCGCTCCATGTGCGGGTTGTCCGTAGGCCGGCCGCCCCGGGTCAGGGACAGAGTGATGCCGAACTGCTGGAGCAGGGTCCTGAACTGGTCGCTGACGAAGGTGCTGCCGTGGTCGGTGTGCATCTCCACCGGGGTGACCGCAGGGATGTGGTGCACCCCCAGCGGTCCCTCGTCCTCTTTGACGTGCCGAGGCAGCTGCGGGGCGCTGACCTCCAATCCGGTGGGCACCCCGCACCACCGCCAGTCGTCGATGGCCCCCTCGGCGGCGACCATGGAGAACGGGCGCATCGCGTCGTAGAGCATCAGACCCAGCTCGAAGGACGTCACCGACCGGGGGAAGACCCGCAGGGCCACGACCACGCGGGTGGGGACGCTGATGATCGTGCAGACTTCCACACTGATCGGTTTGCCGGTGTACTCGTCCATGACGAGGTTGTCTGCCCGGGTGACATCCGAGGCGCAGTACCCCGGATGGTGCAGCACAGCACTAGACGTCGTGGCGATCTTGCGCAGACTGCGGGACCGATGCGCCCGGGTCCCCTCGCCCAGACGCCGGTAGTAGTGGCGCAGGAAGTCAGACTCGAGCCGTTCGGGCACCTGCACATCGTCCTGGCCGCGCTGTCGCAGCAGGGCGTAGATGCGCCGTTGGATCTCCTGCTGGTTCACTGCCGAGATCTCACCGTCGAACTGCCCGAAGACCTCATCGGCGGCCTGGCGGTACCGGACATCGAGGACGCTGAAGTCCTGGACCTTGCGCAGAGCCCGCCCATCGATCAACCCCCGCAGACCGTGCTCGGCGAAGTTCTCACCCCAGGACTGCAGCGTGCGCAGCCCGATCTCGGGGCGCTGGAGCTCTCCGTCGTAGATGCGGCGCATCAGCACCCGGTCGGCACCCTTCTCTAGGCTCACCACCCGCGCCATCGCCTGGTAGCGGCCCCGCAGGCTCACGTTCCATCCCGGTCCGAACGGGTAGAAGGGTTCGCCCTCGACCGCCAGTGAGGCGACACCGCGGCGATACCCGGTGGTCACCTCGTTCACGCACTCGAGCTTGAACAGCGCCTCATCACGCACGTCCTGATCCAGCTGTTCCCACAGCGGGTGCAACGAGGCGATGACGCCGGTGATCCTGCCGTCCTGGAACCGGCGCGGGATGACCTCAGCGTGAGAGACCAGCGTCTTTTGCCCGCCGGCAGCGCGGACCAACAGGCCGGAAGGCTGGGGTGCGATCACCTCGACCGGCCCGTGCTCGGTGAGGATGCTGTCCCCAGCCTGAATCCGGGCACTCATCTGGGCTCTCATCCGACCCACCTCACACTGGTCGCCCCACTCAGCGGTGAATCCAGGTCTGCCGCGACGCGACCGGCCCAGACGTGGTGCCACAGCCCGGAGATCAGCTCCCCCGACCCGTCATCAACACTGAAGACCGCCGTGACGCAGCGGGGGCCGGACGTGAGCAGCCGGGCCAACCGTTCCTCTGCTTCGCGGTACCACGGCTTCGGTGCCCGGAAGGCGGAGAGCCACCTCAGGTTGGCCTCGTAGGCCGGTCCGTGGCCGGTGTGGATGCGGTAGTCCCACCCCAGCAGACGGGCGCACGCTTGGGTGGCGCGCGCGGCCTCGAGGAAGCGCTCGTCTTGGCGCCGCGAAGGGCGGGCGTCCCACAGGCAGACGTTCCCATCTCGGTCCAGGGAGAGCAGGTCGGGTACGTGTCGGCGGCGTTTGCCGTCAGCATCCGTGAAGTGCAGACACGCTGGCTGGGGCAGCAGCCACGTGACAGACCGGTCTCGGTCCAAGTGCAGGAGCAGACCATGCTCCAGACCGGACTCCAGGCGCACGGGAGCGCCCATAGTCGCGCTGAATGCATCGACGGGTATGTGCCGGCTTCTCGGTGACGACCGGAAGCGGCGCACCGATGACAGGGACGATAGATCAGGCAGATGTTCAGGGGCGTTGCAGAGGATCGGCTCGCCGGCCTGGGAGAACTCCCACTGGTGCCAGGGTGTGGCTGGTCCTCCGCTGGGGTCGCCCATAGACTGGACCACAGCGGTTCTTTCGATTGAGTTCTAGTGTTTTGACCGCGTCGAGGGCGTACCGGTTGCCGCCGGTGCGCCCTCGCTGTTTCACGGGGCGCAAGCTCTCGTCACTGGGGCTGAGCCTAGAACAGCATCGGGCCTGCTGCAACGAACTTTCGACGTGCGGAGCACCGGAGCATTCTTCCTTCAGGCTCATAGAAGCATCGAAGGGCTCGGCGGCGGCAAAGCCGCCGACGCAGATGCGTCCACTTGATTTCTCGTCGGCGTCTAACCGTACGTGTATGGTTATACACGCTTCTTAGAGGAAGACGGATCGGCACCAGGGCAGCGAAGAAGCGACTCAGTACGTCTTATGTGCGAGCCTCTTGCATCTCCAAGCGCCCGGCTCTAGTTTCACACTTATGGCGCATCGAACCAGCGTGCTGGTGACTTCGTGAGAGCCCCGCTGTCTAAGCACCTGCCCGACCCCGCGCGCGCAACGGCCAACGAACTCGTCCAGGCGCTCAGCAGCGCTCGAGCACCCAGCGAGCGGTACAGGTGTCTCAACCCCGAGTGCACGAACATGTGTGAGTGGCCGTCAAAGGACCAGCGCGGCCGACCCTCCAACTACTGCAGCCGGGCCTGTCGCGAACTCACGAAGCGGACACGACAGAGACTCTCCTGGGAGTGCGATGTTCTGCAGGAGGCGCTGGCGGAGAACGAGCTGAGCTGGGATCACGAGCGGGCACTGCAACGGGCGTTGGGCCACCGGAGATGGGCCCTGGAGCGGTACCCGGCTCGGGACGATTGATCATTAACCCGGGTCAGTCCGACCAACTCTGCGGGCAGTCCTAGACTCCGCACATGAGCGCAGACTTCTCTGACCAGCGTGGCGAGTGCCCGTACTGCGGCAACCATGTCGCTGCCTCCCAGAGCGGCTGGGCGGAGGTGTACCCCGAGTGGCAGACAGACCACTGCCTCTGTCTCTGGTGTTCATGGGCGGGGTTGGGCCTGCTTGACCTGAACCTTGGTCCAACTGGTGGAGTGTAGCCATGACCCAGAACGCGTTCCACATCGGCAGCCTCACCGTTCCCGCACTGGCCCTCGGCACGATGTACTTCGGCACCCACGTCCCTACCGACCGGTCCATGGACTGCCTGGACAAGGCCTTCGAGGTGGGCGCCCGGTTCTGGGACACTGCGAATAACTACGCCTTCTGGGCAGGTGGTGTTGGCGACGAGTCCGAGACCGTCATCGGTGACTGGCTGCACGCCCACGGCGCAGCGGCCAGGGACCAGGTCACGCTGGCCACCAAGATCGGCGCGCGCCCCCGCGTACCGGGCAGGGACCTGGGCGACACCCTGGGCCTGTCGCCAGCCGCTGTCCGTGGCCAGGTCGAGGACTGCCTGCGCCGCCTGCGTACCGACCGGATCGACGTGCTCTACGCCCACATCGACGACCCGACCGTCCCCTTCGAGGAGACCCTTGGTGCCTTCACCGACCTTGTCGAGCGGGGACTGGTGCGGGAAGTCGCCGCGTCCAACCTCACCATCCGGCGGCTTGACGAGGCCATGGCCGTCCCGACAGCCATCCGCTACCGAGCCCTGCAACAACGCTTCACCTGGCTCACACCCCAGCCCGACGCCGACCTGTCCCCGCACGTGCTGCTCGACGACGAGATCATCGACCTGTGCGACCGACACGACCTCACCCGCCTGGGCTACTCACCGCTCCTGTCGGGCGCCTACACCCGCACCGACCGGCCGCTGCCTTCCGGGTACCAGGCCCACGCGGACGCCCTCGCGGCCTTGCACGACGTGGCAGACCGCCACGGCCTCGACGCCGGGCAGGGCGTCTTGACCTGGATGGTCAGCCGGAGCCAGCCCGTGATCCCCGTTGTGGGGGTCTCCAGCCCCGACCAGGTCCGCTCCGCCTGGCAGGCCGTGACGACACCGCTGCCTGCCCAGGACGTGGCAGTGCTGGAAGATGCTCGACGTGCCTGAAACCCTCACCATCACCCAAGTCGCCGCCCACCTCGGGCTGGATCCCGACACCCTGCGCTACTACGAACGCCACGGCGTCGTCCCGGCCCCACCTCGCGATCACGCTGGCCACCGCTCCTACCAACCTGGCGATGTCCACCTGCTGGAAGTCCTCATGCACCTCAAGGACACCGGAATGCCCTTGGCTCAGATCGCCCAGTTCACTGCCTGGGTCGCCCAGGATCCCGACGGCGTGCCCGAACGCCTCGCCCTGCTGCAGGAACACCGCACCCATGTGATCGACCAGATCACCACCTGGCAACACTCACTCGACGTCATCGACCAGAAGATCCGCGACTACACGCAACGGCTCGCCACACACCAATCCCACTGACGAACGAACGCGATCATCTGCCGCAGATGGTTCTTCTTCGAGGGCTGGTGTCGTGTGGCTCGGGTCCAGCCGAGTGCGAGTCGGCGTTCGAGCGGCACCCGGCTTCGCCCTCATCGCTCGGAGAGACATCACAGCCTGACGCCCAGCCACAGCGGCCACTGGTCAGGGACAGCCAAGGCTGATGGGAGGGCTCCTGGTTGTCACTGATGAGCATCCGCTCCTGCCGCACCCGGCACGGGGCGCCATCGTCTGGGTGGTCCCCAATCAGACCGTCATCCCGGGGCCAGATGGAGTTGACATAGCCAAGGCGGCGTCGGCCTTCGGGTGAGAGGGGAGCGTTGGCATGCGTAGGCGAGGTCATGACTGCTCTCAGCGATCTCAGATCAGCTCCATCACCGGGCCCTCATGCACGGCCTCGTAGATCACGTTGCGGATCACGTTGGCCTCATCTGAGGTCAAAGTGCGGTCGATGGGGCGCAACATGTTTCGCAGCAGGAGATTGACTTGTCCTTCCAGAGTGCCGAGCCTCGAGCGCGCGGCCTCGGGCAGTCCCTCGTGGGGTGTGCGGCTGAGAACCTCGAGAGACTCGATGACGTCGGCGTTGTCTCCGAGAGCGACGCGGATGCGGTCACCAAGCGTCTCCTCGTCCTCTTGTGTATCCACGACGACTGAGAGGTCGCGCCGGGCCGCAGGCAGAAGTGAAACGTGCTGCCATGGATCCAGGGTGAGCATCTGGGTTGCTATGCGAGAGTCTTCTGCCCGGAGATAGCGGATGTCAGGGATGCCCTTGCGCAGCATCAGTGCGCGTTCAAGCCCCATACCGAGAGCCAGGCCGGACCACCGCTCGGGGTCGAGGCTCGATCCGCGCAGCACCTCGGGATGGATGCGGCCGCACTCGGCGAGTTCAAGCCATTCGCCGTCGTGGAGCACGTCGATCTGCCTACCACCGACGGTGTATGGGTGCGCCACGTCTGTTGTTCTCCACTGCGCATCCGGGAGGACTGCCTCGACCAAGTGGCCGATCATCGTGAGCATGTCCTCGTCGCCGGTATTCGGAGTGCTACGGATGCGCCACAGGTCCACCTGGTGGGGTTCCCCCACGTGGGTGCGATCGACGGCGTCGCGACGGTAGACGAGACCGGGTACCACGAGTAACTCATCCACCTCGGACATTCCCGCATAGTCCTCAAGGGCGCGCGGGAGTTCGGCGCTCATGTGACTACGGAGCATCACAGCGGGGCTGATGTAACGGGTGTACCGGCGAGCCCGAGTGACATCACCTGGGTCGTAACCGAGGCGGTCGTAGTTGTCTCGAACAGGAACGACCGGCGAGCTGCGCACATACCGGATCGAGCTGTCCCACTCGGGCTGCAGACGGTCGATGACTGATTGCAGGAGAGCCTGGATGGCGTGACGTCCCTGGTCGGGATCGGTGAGGTCGCGCGTATTGAGAGCACGATAGAGCTGGTCGGAAGTCAGGTAGTCGGCGTGCGACATGAGAAGGTCTCCAAGAAGTTGGCAGGTAGGTGAAGGACGAGAAACTTCCCCCGGCCGTACCTGCGGAGACCTACTGCGCTACGACTGCGCTACGACTGCGCGTCGAAGACCCCGCGGCCATATCCCGGCCGGGGGTCTTGAAATCGCTGCTGCATCCGCATGGCACCAGTGCAGCTGCGCGACCAGCCAGCAGCGAGAAACGTCAACAACCTCATGGCCAGCAACACCAGCCCGCGCAGGGGCGGTCAGCCTGTCAGCCTCGCGCGCTGCGCTTGGAGCGGCCCCCCAGGAACGCCTGCGCCGCGACGATCACCAACATTGCCGCCGCCGCGGCCGCAGCACCAGCCGGACCGGCGAACGAGAAACCCAACGCGGCCAGAAACGCGCCGCCGAGTCCGAGGACGAGCATGGAGCCCCCGATCCACGAGAACACCGGCGCGCGGAAGGCTCGGGCGAACTGCAGGAAGTGGGCGCCGACGACGGCGGCCACCAGAGCGATCTGCGCGGTTGGGGTATGAAGCGCCTCCGCGACGATGCGTGTGACGGGCATCAGCAGGAGCAACAGGACGACGGCGACCCAGTACACGCGCATCGCCCCGGGGGTCGGCGGCTCCATGGACGGCATGACGCGACGCCGGAACAGGATGGCCACGAGAGCGAACGCGATCAGGCCGACGGCCGCCACGCGCAACGGAGCCTGCACGGGCTCGGGTAGTGCGCGGATGCCGCCGAAGAGGAAGGCCGACCCACCGATTGTTGAGATGCGCGGAAGATTTCGCACGAAACGCGGTCAAATCTTCACAGTTGGGCGCGCTCTATAGCGTCGCGAAAAGTGGGGGGCGAAGGAGCTGTTGACGCAATCCAAGTCTCCCGGTCAGTAGAGCGAGTCGATCGTCCCCCTGCCGTAGGTTCGTGACATGACTCAGCTGTGGCATCACCCCGCCAGCGGCGTCGCCCTGGCCTACGTGACTGGACCGGTAAGGCCTGGCGAGTACGTCAGCGTTCCCGATGGCCGCTCTGGCCTAGCCATCGCTGGTGAGACGGTCTGGTGGTTCGGGCCGGCCACCCGCCCCTGGGTTGCGGATCGCATGCTCGACACCGTCGTGGGGATCCGCCTGACACACCTCGCAGGCCGTCCCTTCGCCGACACCAGCCTGGCGCCGTGGTGTGACGCCAGAGTCGAACTCGGCCACTTGCCTAGCCATGCGGCGTCCAGCACCGATCTGCGCCGCGCGCTTCAAATGGCCAGCACTCCACGTCAGCAGGCCGTCCTCCTCGTGGCCTATGCGTCTCGGCGGGTAGGCGCGGACACCGAGAGCCGGGGCGATGGCGCCGCGCGGATCTTGGCGGGCGCCGCAGCCGGGGAGCCTGTCGCCGTGACGGCAGCTGAGCTGGCTATTTCCCCGCGCCAGATGCACCGGCGTTCCCTGGAGATGTTCGGCATGCCCCCAACGACCCTGCGGAGGATCCTGCGAATCCATCGAGCCGCTTCGGTCAGGGTCGGCGGTACTGAACCGACCCTGGCGACCGTGGCCGCAGAAGCCGGGTTCAGCGACCAAGCCCACCTGGCCCGAGATACCCAGGCGCTCACGCTGACAACGTCGTCCTTGGCACTCGGCCGTGGGCGGGTGGCTGTGTCCGATTCGTTCAAGACCAGCGGGTCAACGCGCCCATAGCCTTCGAGTTATGCAGACCTGGGAAGACATTCAAGAATCCGTCCAAGCCGCTCTCGGCGGCCGCAGTGAGACTGCCCGTGCCTCGTTGCAGGGGTGCTGGGACCGGACCAGCCCCGAGGACGCCGCCCAGCGTTGCGTCATTGCCCACTATCTCGCCGACCAGCAAGACAACCTCGCTGACGAGATCGCCTGGGACGAAAGGGCCCTGGAGGCATTCGACGGGATCACCGACGACGACCTCGCACCCATCGGCATCCCCTCTGCCACCGGGTTCGCCCCCAGCCTGCACCTCAACCTCGGCGACGGCTACCTCCGTGCCGGTGATCTGCCGAAGGCGCGGGCCCAGGTCGAACAGGCTCAAGCAGCCATGCACCTCCTGCCGGCTGAGGGGTACGGGGCGATGATCCGAGGAGGCATTCAGCGGCTCGCGGAGAAGATCACCGACCTCTCGCAGGGTTGAACCCGCGCGAGGCGATGGAGAGGCAACACGGACTTATGCGACACCCGAAGATCCCGCTTCGAGTCAGGGGCGGTCGTCGCTGAGGGGACTCACCACGCAGTTGGCTGCCCGGCTTGGAGCCGACACTGGCCGTCGGCGTTGACCCCGGTGGCGAGTACGTGGCCGTCGGCGCAAAGGCCGAGGGAGTGGCGCGATCCGGCGGTGATTGCTACGACATCACGCCACCCCTGAACCATGCACTGGCCTTGGCTGTTGTCGCCCGCGGCGACGACTCGCCCATCCTGGGTGAGTCCAAGGACGTGGTGGCTGCCTGCAGCGACCGCCTGGAGCCCCTGCCATCGGCGGGCCTCGTTGAGGCCGGCGGCGGGATCTCCGGCAACGAGAAGGCTGCCGTCCCGGTGGAGGCCTAACGTGTGGAGGTATCCGGCGGCCACGTCCACCACGCCGGTCCAGGCCGTGACCTCGCACTGGCCTCGTCGGTTCACACCTGTAGCCAGCGCAGTTCCGTCAGCCCGCACGCCCACGGAGTGCCAGTCGCCGGCAGACACTGCAACGATCTCTGACCAGCCTTCCACGTCGCAGGCCCCCTCAGCGCGGCGGCCAGCTGCCATCACGGTCCCGTCCGCATGGAGTCCGAGCGTGAGGCGCCATCCGGCCGCGACGCCCACCAAACCCATCCAGGGGCGGACGTCGCACTGGCCGTCATCGTTCCAGCCGGCGGCCAGCGCTGTCCCGTCTGCGCGCAATCCCACGGAGTGCGAACGCCCGGTGTTGCGAGCCGTGTGAACGTTGCCCGCGGCCACAGCGACGATGTCAGTCCAGTCCTCGACAGCGAGCTCCGGCGACCCTGGGCGGCCCGCAGCGCGAACTCCGCCGCTGCTGGTGGCGAGGAGCGAATGCCGTCGTCCCGCGGCGAGCCGGTTCAGCTGCATCCTCGGGAGACTACATGGTCATCTGGGAGGACCTTCCGACTGGGGGCGGCAAGGGGGGCGGCATGACCTTCCGCAACTACGCGCACTCGAGCGTTGTCGAGATGCAGTGAAGACGGTACGCGACTCACCGTGAACTGTTCAGAGAGTGCGCGGGATCCGGTAAGCGAAGAGATCGGTTAGATGTACTGCCCGGGGACGTTGATCAACCGTGAGAAGGGCGGCTGGTTCCCGCAGGCAGTGTGGGGCCGGTGCTGGTTGTAGTAGTGCAGCCAGCCGTCGAGCTCGCCCCGGCGCTCGGCCTCGGAGGTGTAGCAGCGGGCATAGGCCCAACCGTCGGCCAAGGTGCGGTGGAATCTCTCGATCTTGCCGTTGGTCTGCGGACGGTATGGCCGGGTTCGCTTGTGTCGGATGCCAAGCTCCGCGCAGGTGTCTCGCCACAGGTGTGAGCGGTAGGCACCGCCGTTGTCGGACAGGACCCGCTCGACGGTGACGCCGCGATGGTTGAACCACTCGACGGCCCGGACCAGGACGGTGGTGGCGGTGAGGGCGGTTTCGTCGTCGTGGATCTCGGCGTAGGCGACGCGGGAGTGGTCGTCGATGACGGTGTGGACGTTGGCCTTGCCCATCAACGGGTCCCGGTACCTGTTCCTGGGCTTGCCAGGGGTGGCGGCGCGGTTCTTCTCGCCCTGCTGACGGCCGACGTAGCGCCAACCGCCACCGTCGGGGATGTTGCCGAGCTTCTTCACGTCCACGTGCAGCATCGCACCAGGCTTGTCGTGTTCGTAGCGCCGGACCGGTCCGCCGGTGGCGCGGTCGACATGGGACAGCCGGTTCAAGTGTGCGGTGACCAGAATGCGGTGGACCGTCGACGGGGCGATGCCCAGTCGACAGGCCAACTGCACTGGCCTCTCCCGGAGGCGCAGCCGTAGGTCGATGCATCGCCGGGAAGTCTTCCCGCTGGTCCGGTTCGGCGAGCGATGGGGACGGGAGGACCGGTCCTGCATTGATTGGCCTGCCCGGTAACGGTCGGCCCAGCGTTTCACAGTGGGCCAGGAGGCCTGGAAGCGGGCGGCCACCTCGCTGATCGGCCATCCCTTGTCGACGACGAGCTGCGCCACCTTGAGACGGTGGCGTGGGGTGAGGGCAGCGTTGGGGTGTGACATGGTTTCCTCGACAAAGAGTCGTGGCGGCGAGCTGCTGCTCGCCGCCACGTAGGGGATGGGGTGGGATGTCAGTCGACGGGGCTGACGCGGATGAGGTTGCCGTCTGGGTCGGCGATCACGAAGGTGCGGCCGAACACGTCGTCGTGGGGCTCCTCGACCACCCGGATGCCCTTGGCGACCCACTGCTGGTAGACCTCGTCGATGGCGTCGCCCCCGCCGGGCAGCATCAGTCCGAGCTCGCTGGTGCGCGGCGTCTCCAGGGTGGTGTGTTCGTTGTGGCCGGTCCAGATCGCGAACAGGACGCCGGGCGCGACCTCGAAAGCGACATAGCGGGGGCTGGTGAAGGTGGGCTCGATGTCGAACAGGTCGCTGTAGAACGCGGTAGAACGCTGAGCGTCGGTCACGTAGGTCAGGAACAGGTTGGGTGCCGTCATGGCGGGCCTCCAAGGGTTGGGCTGGCGTGTGAACGTCTCCCAGCACATCGCCGATACACGACAGTTCCTGTCATATTCTTTGTGAAAATGAGGACATGAAGGCTTCTCGTCTGCTGTCGATCGTCCTGCTGCTCCAAGTGCACGGACGGATGACCACCCAGCAGCTCGCTGACCGCTTTGAGGTGTCTACCCGGACGGTCCTGCGCGACGTGGAAGCCCTGTCCGCTGCCGGTGTCCCAGTCCATGCAGAACGCGGCCGTCATGGCGCGATCGTGCTCGACGCGCGTTCCCGTCTGGACCTGTCACGGCTCGATCCCTCCGAGCTGCAGCTCCTCGCGACAGTCGGCCTCAGCCCCGACCAGCTCGCACAGATCGGCCTGGGAGAGGTAGGTGAACACGCCCGCGCCAAGCTCACGGCAGCCACCCGTCGCTGGGGCCCAGGCGAACCGCCTCTGACCGATGTCCTATTGATCGACCCTGCCGGATGGTTCACGCCTGCCACGACCCGGGACCTGTCGAGTTTGCTGGCTGCGGCCCGGCAGGGCCGCCGGCTCGTCGTCACCTACCGCCACAGCGGACACGCCACTGCCGACACCTACCAGGTCGACCCCTACGGACTGGTCAGCAAGCAGGCCGCCTGGTATCTGGTTGGTGACGTGGACGGCACGCCGCGCATGTTCAACACCAATCGCCTGGTGACACACAAGGCTATGGACGAACCGGCCGTGTTGCGGCCCGGCCAGCCCTTGGAGAAAGTCTGGGATCAGTTGGTCGGCACGTTCACCACCGACGCGAGCGTGGAGATTAACGCTCACCTGCGGGCCAACCGGCTGGACCTCGCCGCCAGGATCCTGGGGAGCCGTCTGGTCGACGTGTCCAATCCCGTCGACGAGTGGCTCACCATCACCGTGGCCTATCCCGACATCGAGTCGGTTCGCCAGCTCCTCCAATTCGGGGACCACATCAAAGTCCTCGACCCACCTGAAGCCGTGCAGCGCGTCCATGACCTCGCCCACCAACTGATGCAAGCTCACAACCCGGCAGGCTCAATCAACGTCTCCGGTCAGCACACGTTCGCTGATGCCCGCACGATGGTCGAGGCGATCATCTACCGGTATCGGTGCGGGATCCCCTGACGGGATGTGCCCGAGGTCTACGGCCCCTGGCAGACGGTGTGGACCTGGCATCGGCGCATGGCCGAAGAGGGCACCTGGGACGCGGTGCTGGCGAAGCTGACCGCCGCTGCCGACACGCAGGGCTTGGTGGACTGGTCGGTGTCGGTGGACTCCACGATCGCCCGTGCGCATCAGCACGCGACGAACACGAAGCGCCTCACAGGGGGCTGGATCGAATTACAAGAATCTGCGGGATGAGCCCGTCGATCATGGGGTAGGACGCTCTCGTGGCGGGCTTAGCACGAAGATCCACCAGCTCGTCGACGGCGCAGGGCTGCCTTTGGTCAGCCTGATCACCCCAGGCCAGGCAGGGGACTCCCCGATGCTGCTGCCATTGCTGGGCCAGCTGCGCGTGGCCCGGCCTGCAGGCCGGCCCCGCACCCGCCCGGACGCGGTCCTGGGCGACAAGGCGTATTCCTCCAGGGCGATCCGCACCCACCTGCGCACCTGCGGCATCAAGGCCGTGATCCCCGAGCCGGCGGACCAGCAGGGCCACCGCAGGCGCCGCGGTTCGGCCGGTGGCCGCCCCGTTGGCCTGGACTCGCAGGCTTACAAAGGCCGGAACGTCATCGAGCGCCAGTACGCGCATCTGAAGCAGTGGCGAGGGCTGGCGACCCGGTACGACAAGTACGCGATCGTCTACCGGGCTGCCGTGGTGCTCAACGCGGTCATCGCGTGGGCGAAACTATTGTCAGACACGCCCTAACCGACATGATTGACCAGCGAGTACCGCACACTCGACCGTTACCGAGACGGCCACCGACCGGCTCCCAGCCCGGGAAGGCTCTCTGAGAGTCTCCGGGTCACCGAAGACGGTGACTGATCTCGATGAAGGTGCTGGCCAGCTCTGGCGGCTCGACGTCGGTGAGCTCGGCGTCGAAGGTGATGAACAGACCTGCCACACCTGCCCATGACCATCCCCCGATGGTGAGCCGGCACGTGGACCGGTTGATGGGGGTGACCACCGAGCCGCCAGGGGCCCAACGAGCTACGACGTCAGCAGGCAGGTTCAAGGTGGCCGTCCCCACACATCGCCACTGACCGGGTGTGTCACCGCGATGTGGATTCTGCACCACCATGCGCATCACGTCTTGGTGGCCCAGCGGCTGGGGCGCGAACGTCCTCCCAGGCAAGGTCGTCGGTCGGATTCGGTCTACCCGGTAGGTGCCCCAGGTGCCATGTCTGGCATGGCGAGCGATGAGGTACCAGCGCCCGGCCCAGACCACGAGGTGGTGGGGCTCCACTTCCAAAGGCGGGCCGAGTGCCCCGTCTTCGAGCCATGACGTATCACCCGCGCTGGGAACGTAGTCGAAGCGCAGGGCCCGTGTGGTGCGTATGGCCGATCCGACGGCTCGCAACGTGGTGACGTCGATCGGTGGCGCGGAGAACTCCCAATAGTTGCGCAGGCTGGTGACGTTGAAGGCCTCACTGGCCGCGCGCAATCTTGCCGGCATCACCTGGCGCAAGGTGGTCAGCGCGCGCGCGACTGCGTCCTCGATCCCGCTCACTGTGGCTGGCGCGGTCTGCAAAGCCAAAGCAATGGCGATGGCCTGGTCATCGTCCAGGACCAACGGGGGCAGCTTGCCTGCCGCTCCGAGCCGGTACCCCCCGCCGGGTCCTTTGATGGACTCCACGGGGTATCCGAGTTCACGCAACGTGTCCACGTCCCGGCGCAGGGTCCGCGGCGACACGTCCAGACGGTGAGCGAGTTCAATGCCTGCCCACTCCACGCGCGCCTCAAGCAGGGAGAGCAAGTGCAGAACCCGCGAGGAAGTCTTCGCCATGCTCCTAGAATGCCGGAATAGCGGCCACTCGACGTCCGCCACCTACGAAACGGTGGGGTCATGCGCGAACCTCATACCCACGACACTCACCCTGCCGGCGCTTCACATGCCACCGATTCAGACTGCAGCAGCACCTCTGCGCAGTCCCATGCCGACGCTGGTCGTCTCAGCGGGCGAGCCGCCTCCGTGGCGTTGCTGGTCGTGCTCTTCGCCTCGTTCATGGACCTGTTGGACGTCACGATCGTCACGGTCGCAGCCCCCCAGATCTCTGCCGACCTCCAGGCAAGCCCCGCCCAGATCCAGTGGATGCTCGCTGCTTACACGCTGGCCTTGGGGTCCGGGCTGATCACCGGCGGCCGCGTCGGTGACGATTACGGCCGTCGCCGAGTCTTCCTGGTCTCCTTGAGCTGCTTCGCCCTGGCCTCGGTGCTATGCGCCCTGGCTCCCAACGCGGAGATTCTGATCTGCATGCGCGCCCTTCAGGGCCTGGCAGGAGGCTTCATGGTGCCGCAGGTGTTCGGGATCATTCGCTCCTCCTTCGAGCCGGCCGCGATGGCCAAGGCCTTCGGCGCATACGGGGCGGTCCAGGGCCTGGCCTCAGTCGCCGGACCCCTCATCGGCGGAGCCCTCATCGACGCCGACCTGTGGGACCTCGGGTGGCGGGCGATCTTCTGGATCAACATCCCCGTCGCCGCCATCGCCCTGATCCTGGGAGTGCGCTTTCTGCCCGAGTCGCACGCACCGACCAGATCCCGCCTCGATGTTCCCGGAGCTGTGATGGCCGCGGCCGCCGTGTTCCTGATTCTTCTGCCGCTTGTGCAGGGCAAGGACTGGGGTTGGCCAATGTGGGGCTGGTTGCTGCTGATCGCCGGTGTCATCCTGCTGGCCGGCTTCCTGGCGTACGAACGTGCAGTGGTGCGCCGCGGCGGGCAACCGATCCTTGATCCGGCCCTGCTGCTGGTGCGCCCCTTCATGGCTGGGCTGGCGGCGTCGGTGCTGTTCTTCGGTGGCCTCGCCTCGTTCTTCCTGGTGCTGTCGATCTACCTCCAGGCCGGCACCGGCCGGTCAGCATGGGAGACAGGGCTGGTCATCCTGCCCTACGCCATCGGGTCGATGCTGACCTCCGGAGCCGGTGTGGCACTGGCCGCCAAGGCCGGACGAGCTCTGCTCGTGACTGGATCGCTGACCCTGACCGTCTCGCAGGCCCTGCTGTGGTGGCTCGTGCGTGATGGCGCCACCCCCGGCTACTGGGCCCTGGCCGGAGTGATGTTCATCGGTGGCCTCGGATTGGGACTGGCCGCTCCGATCTTGGTCAATGTCGTGCTCGCAGCCGTCCCCGGCCGTGCCGCCGGTGCAGCCGGAGGTGTGCTCTCGACGGTGAATCAGCTCGGTGGCGCCGCCGGTGTGGCCGTGCTCGGCACCATCTTCTTCACCGCCCTCACCGCCGAAACGACGACCACCGCAGGTTCTTCAGCTCAGACATTCGGGCACGCGCTGGCCCAGGTGATGCCATGGCAGGCCGCCGCCTACCTCGCCGCCGCAGTGATGATGCTCGCCCTGCCCAAGACGGCCGCAGCCCACCAGCACTGACCGAACCACACCCAACTCATCAGGAGCGCCGCATGAGCACCGACAACGTGATCCGAGTCCGTGGGGCCCGCACGAACAACTTGCGCGGGATCGACCTCGAGATCCCCAAGAAGAAGCTCACCGTCGTAACCGGGGTGTCCGGGTCGGGCAAGTCGTCCCTGGCCTTTGACACCATCGCCGCCGAATCTCAGCGCCTGCTCTCCGCGACCTACCCCGCGTTCGTGCAGAACCTGATGCCGCACCTGCCTCGGCCCGACGTCGACATCCTGGAGGGGCTCTCCGCGTCGATCGTTGTCGACCAGGCACCCCTGGGCGCCAACCCCCGCTCCACCGTGGGCACAGCCACCGACGCCTGGTCCCTGCTGCGCCAGCTCTACGCCGGACACGGCACCCCACCGGTGCCTGGACCGCACGCGCTCTCCTTCAACAGCCCCGCCGGCATGTGCCCTGCCTGCGAGGGCACCGGCCGGGCCGCCACCCTCGAAGTAGACACCATCATCGATCGCGCCCGGTCCCTCAACGAGGGTGCGATCACCTTCCCCAACTTCGCCGTCGATTCCCTGTTTTGGAAGGTCTATGCCCGCAGCGGGGCGTTCAACAACGACACTCCCGTGAGCGAGTACACCCCCGACGAGCTCGAACATCTGCTGCATGGAACAGGCCCCAAGGTCGACACCGGCTCCTACCCCATGGCCTACGAGGGCGTTCTCACCAAGATCACCCGTCTCTACTTGGCCAAGGACCCCTCCAGCCTCAAGCCGCGCATTCGAGAGGCCCTGGAGGAGGCCGCGACCACCGGGCCCTGCCCCGAATGCGACGGCACCCGCCTGAATCCCGCCGCACGCGCCTGCACGATCGGGAACACTCCCATCACGACCTGCCACGCCATGCCCGCCACCGAACTGGCCGAATGGCTCACCCACCTCGATGCGCCGGCTGCGGCCCCGTTGATCGCACAGCTGCGTTCCCTTCTGAGCAACCTGGACCGGGTCGGGTTGGGCTATCTCACCTTGGATCGGCCCACCTCGACCCTTTCCGGCGGCGAAGGCCAACGCATCCGCACGGTGCTCCACCTGGACTCCTCCCTGACTGACCTGACCTATGTCTTCGACGAACCGGCAGCCGGCCTGCACGCGCACGACACCACCCAGGTCCTCGCCCTCCTGCACGCCCTGCGCGACAAGGGCAACACCGTGCTCGTCGTCGAGCACCACCCCGACGTGATCGCCGCTGCCGACCATGTCATCGACCTCGGGCCAGGAGCCGGTGTTCACGGCGGCACCATCACCTTCTCCGGCACCCCCACCGAACTGGCCCACGCCGACACCCTTACCGCCCGCGCCCTGGCCTCCGGCCCTGCCCTCAACACCACCCCCCGCACTCCAACGGGCACCCTTACCATCCAGAACGCCACAACCCACAACCTCGATCACCTCACCGTGGAGATCCCCCTCGGCGTGCTCACCTGCATCACCGGAGTCGCTGGAGCAGGCAAGAGCTCACTGCTGGCCAATCTGCCCCCCAGCGAAGACCTGGCCTTGATCGGCCAGCAGCCGATCCCCGGGTCCCGCCGTTCCACTGCGGCCACCTACACCGGGGCCATGGACTGGTTCCGCACGGCCTTCGCCAAGGCCGCCAGCACCCCCGATCACCCTGTGAAGCCCGGACTGTTCAGCGCAAACAGCGCCGGCGCCTGCCCGCACTGCGCCGGTCTAGGAGTCACCTATCTCGAGGCTCCCAACAGCGCCCCCGTCGCCGTCACTTGCACGACCTGCGATGGGAACCGCTACACGCCAGAAGTGCTCACGCACACACTGGACGGTCTCACCATCGCCCAAGTCCTGGCCCTCCCTGTTGCCGAGGCCGCACACCGATATGCAGGCACCCCTGCTGCCACCCCGCTAACAGCGCTCGTGAACGTCGGCCTGGGCTACCTCACCCTCGGCCAGCCCCTGTCCACCCTTTCCGGTGGTGAACGTCAACGACTGCGCCTGGCCACCCGCATCCAGAGCCCGGCCGCCATTTACGTCTTGGACGAGCCCACCACGGGACTACACATGGACGACGTCGCCACCCTGACCACCTTGCTTCATCAGCTCGTGGAGGACGGCGCCACCGTCATCGCCGCCGACCACCATCTGCACCTGATCGCCTCCGCCGACCATGTCATCGACCTCGGCCCCGAGGCCGGCCCCCTCGGCGGCACCCTGACATACCAGGGTCCCTCCTCCGCACTCGTCGACTCCGAAACTCACACCGGCCGCGCCCTCGCGGCCCGCCTGTCAACCACAGCTCCCTACCCCACGCAGCCCCAGGAGACCCCTCATGACTGACCGTTCCGGCTCCCAGATCGATCACCTCAACATCGCCGTGCCCAACCTGACCCGCGCCCGCGCCTTCTACGACCCGCTCCTTGCCAGTCTGAACATCCACCCCGTCCTGGAGGTCCCTGCAACCGCTACGGACAACGCCATGACCGGCTACGGATGGACCGAGATCAAGCCCTTCTTCTGGCTAATCGACAACGGCACCGTCGGCACGAACATGCACCTTGCGTTCACCACTGAAACCCGCGAGCAGGTCCACGCGTTCTATGCCACCGCCACGAACTTGGGGGCTCAGCTGCTGCACCCCCCTGCCACCCACCCCGAGTACCACGAGCACTACTACGGCGCCTTCATCCTCGACCCCTACGACATCAACGTCGAAGCCGTCTGTCACCACGCGACAAACGAAATCTGATCCGGGTGTGTGGAGGCTGAGACGCGCTCTCCCGTCGGAGCGCCAACTGGTGAGATCGACTGTCGAGATGCAGCGAAGGCTGCACAGCAATCTCGCCCCCGCACAGATCTAGAAGGTCGCCGGCCCGTCAACTCGCGTGGAGCCGAGTCACCGGCGACTGCAGGCGGACGCGGTTCTAGGTGTGATGTCCAGGGAGGTTGTTGAGCCTGCTGGCAGGCGCGGCTCCGATCGCGGAGTGGACCCGGTGATGATTGTAGAAGTGCACCCACCCAGGCAACGCGGCCCTGCGTTCGGTCTCTGAGCCGTAGAACCGGGCGTAGGCCCACCCGTCAGCGAGCGTGCGATGGAACCGCTCGATCTTCCCGTTCGTCTGCGGTCGGTAGGGCCGAGTCCGCTTGGGTTTGATCCCGAGCTCGGTGCAAGCATCCCGCCAGGCATGCCAGCGGTAGGCCGAACCGTTGTCCGAGAGCACCCGCTCCACCTCCACGCCCAGGCGCGCGAAGTGAGCGACCGCGCGGCGCA
>NZ_JAKRNH010000049.1:0-17254 GCF_022346985.1 Micrococcus sp. ACRRV | reverse complement strand
CTCCTCCCCCACCCGGGGCGCCCTGCTGTTCGGGCTGCTGCCGCTGGCCCTGCTCCTCACGGCAGGGCTGGCGGCGCTCGCGCTCGGCGCGCGCCCCGTCCCCCTCACGACGACGGCCACCACCCTCCAGGCGATGCTCGCCGGGGAGGGTGTGCCCGCCGGCGTCGACGCCGCCGCCGTCGCCTCCCGGGTGCCGCGCACCCTGACGGCCGCCCTGGTGGGGGCCGCGCTGGCCGTGGCGGGTGCGGCCCTGCAGGGCGCGACCCGCAACCCGCTGGGCGACCCCGGCCTGCTGGGCCTGTCCGCGGGGGCATCCCTGGCCACGGCGATCGGCCTGGCCCTGGGGGTCTCCGGGAGCACGTTCTGGGTGCTGGCGCTGGCGGCGGCGGGCACCCTGGCGGCGGCGCTGCTGGTGTACGCCGTGGCCGCGGCGGCCTCCCGCGGGGCCGGCGGAGGAGGGGCCCCCACGCCGATCGGCCTGGTGCTGGCGGGGGCGGCCGTGACCGCCGGCGCGGGTGCGGTGACCACCGCCCTGCTGGTGCTCTCCCCCGTGGTGCGGGACCGGTTCCGGTTCTGGGCCGTGGGCACCGTGGCCCGCGCGGACCTCGGCGAGGCCGCCCTGCTCGCGCCGGTGATCGGCCTGGGGATCGTCCTGGCGCTGGCCGCGGCCCGGGGCCTCGACGCGCTGGCCCTCGGCGACGACCTCGCCCACGGCCTCGGCGCCCGCCCCGGGCGCACCCGCGCCCTGCTGCTGGCGGCGGTGGTCCTGCTGACCGCCGCCGCGGTGGCGCTGGCCGGGCCCGTGGGCTTCGTGGGACTGGTGGTGCCGCACGCGCTGCGCCGCCTGCGCCCCGGCGGCACCCGCACCCTGCTGATCGGCTCCGCCCTGTGGGGCGCCGTCCTGCTGGTGGCCGCCGACCTCCTCGGCCGGCTGGTGATCGCCCCGGCAGAGATCCACCTCGGCGTCACCACCGTGCTGCTCGGCGTGCCCGTGCTGCTCGTCCTCCTGCGCCGGACGGGGCTGGGCTCGTGAGCGCGCGGCGGGAGACGACGACGCCGGGCCGACGCGACGCCGCGCCGGGCGGGGACGCCCCGGAGACAGTCCGGGCCCTGCGCCGGGCCGACGCGCGCCGGGTGGCCGGCGTCGTGCTGGGCCTGGCGGTGCTGACGGCGGGCCTGATGCTGCTGCGCGTCACGTGGGGCACCTACCAGGTGACCGTGCCGGACCTCGTGCGGATCCTCGGCGGCGAGCGGATCGCCGGGGCCTCGTTCATCGTGTGGGAGGAGAAGCTGCCGCGCGCGGTCGCCGCCGCCCTCACCGGCGCGGCCCTCGGCGCCGCCGGCGCCCTCTACCGGCGCACCCTCCGCAACCCCCTGGCCTCCCCGGACGTGCTGGGGACGACCGCCGGGGCCGCGGCCGGCGTCGTGCTGACGCTGACGGCCTCCGCCGGGCAGGCGGGCGGCTCCTCCGACCTGGCCCGGGCCGGGGCGGCCCTGCTGGGCGCGCTGGCGGCCGGTGCGGCGGTGCTGCTGGCGGCCCGCTCGGTGGGCGGGCAGCGGTTCGTGGTGGCGGGCGTCGGGGTGGCCGCGGCGGGCCAGGCGATCGTGTCCGGGGCCATGCTGAGCCTGTCCGAGCACGACCTGGCCTCCGCCACCCGGTGGATCGCCGGGTCGCTGAACGGGGTGACGTGGGGGCGGATCGGGCTGCTGGCCGCCGTGCTCGCGCTCGCCCTCCCGGCGGCAGGCTGGCTGCACCGGCGGCTGGCCCCGGCGGACGTCGGAGACGACCTCGCCCACGCGCTCGGCGCCCGGCCCAGGACGACCGCGGCCCTCGCGCTGACCGTGGGCGCCGTGCTGGCCGCCGCGGCCACCGCCACGGTGGGCCCGCTGTCCTTCGTGGCCCTGCTGGCCACGCCCCTGGCCCTGGGCCTGACGCGGGGCCGCCCGTCCCTGCCGGCCGCCGCCCTGACCGGCGCGGGCATCGTGCTGCTCGCGGACGTGCTCGGCACGGAGGCCCTGGGCCTCCTGGCCGACGGCGCCGCCCTACCCACGGGTGTGCTCACCGGCGCCGCGGGCGCCCCCCTCATGCTGGCGCTGCTGCTGCGCGCCGGCCGCTCCTCGGAAGGCACCCGATGACCTCCTCGCCCCCGACCCCCGCCGCCCCCTCGACCGCCCTGCGCCTGCGCGGCGTGGAGCTCTCCTACGGGCCGGCGTCCGCGCCGCCCACGGTGGGCCCCGTGGACCTGGACGTGCCCGCCGGGCAGGTCACCGCGGTGATCGGCGCCAACGGCTGCGGCAAGTCCGCGCTGCTGCGCGGGCTCACCCGGCAGCTGCCCCTGCGCGCGGGCACCGTGGATGTCCTGGGCCGGGACGCAGCGGGCATGTCCGCGCGGGACTACGCCCGCACCGTGGCCCTGCTGCCGCAGCAGCCCGTGACCCCCGAGGGCCTCACGGTGGCGCAGCTCGTGGAGCGCGGCCGCCACCCCTGGCGGGGCCTGCTGGGCGGGCGCGCCGCCGGCGACGACGCCGCCGTGGCCGCCGCCCTGGCGCGCACCGGCCTCGTGGACCTCGCCGCCCGCGACGCGGCGACCCTCTCGGGAGGCCAGCGGCAGCGCGCCTGGCTGGCGCTCGTGCTGGCCCAGCAGACGCCCGTCGTGCTCCTGGACGAGCCCACCAGCTACCTCGACCTCGCGCACCAGGTGGAGGTCCTGGACCTCGTCCGCACCCTGCCCGACCCGCGGGCCGTGGGCGCCCGGACGGTGGAGGCGGCGGGCGGCGTCGTCGGGGGCGGGGCCGGAACAGAGGCCGGGCCCCCGCCCCGGGCGACCGTGGTGGCCGTCCTCCACGAGCTCTCCCTGGCCGCGCGGGCCGCGGACCACGTGGTGGCGATGGCCGGGGGCCGGGTCGTCGCCACGGGCACGCCCGCGGAGGTGATCGTCCCGGAGGTGCTCGCGGAGGTGTTCGGGCTGGACGCGGACGTCGTCCCCGACCCGCTGCTCGGCCACCCCGTGGTGCTGCCGCGCGGGAGGGGGGACCGGGCATGAGCACCGAGGCGATGTTCGTGGCGCACACGCGCGTGGTCTCCACGTCCCAGCCGTGCCGGGGGTTCCGGCGGATCGTGCTGGCCGGCGAGGACCTGGAGCACGCAAGCGCGGACCTCCTGGGCACCCTGCCGCCGGGCGTGCCGGACCTGCACGCGATCTACCGGGGCTCGCGCCCGCGCCGGGACGCCTACGTGAAGGTGCTCGTGCCCCCGCCGGGCGGGGTGTCCGCGGACCCGGACCTCTCCGCGGGGTTCCGGGCCGGGTTCACGGCCGTGCCGGAGGACGAGCGCGGCTGGATGCGCACCTACACGGTGCGCTCGGCCGGCCGCACCCGCGTGGACGGCAGGGAGGTGCCGGCCCTGACCATCGACGTCGTCCTCCACGGCGACCCCGACGACGCCGCCGACCCGCACCAGGGCCCCGGGCTGCGCTGGGCGCGCACGGTGGCCGCGGGGGAGTCCGTGAACGTGCTGGTGCCCACCGGGGAGGCGCCCGCGTGGGCCGGCTGGCGGGACACCGGCGCCCGGCGGGTGCTGGCCGTCGGGGACGCGACGGCGGCCCCCGCACTGCTCTCCGTGGCGGAGGAGCTCGCGGACCCCTTCGGCGGGTTCGACGGCGAGGCGGACCTGGTGCTGGAGCTGCCCGCGGACGCGGAGCTCGCCGACCTGATCGCCGAGCGCCTGGCCGTGCCGGAGCCGTGGGACGAGTCCCGCCCCCTGGACGTGGCCGAGCACGGGCGGGTGCGCCTGCACGTGGGCCGCACCTCCCCCGGGCGGCCGGTGGGCGCGTGGGCGCAGGCCCGGCTGGGCACCCTCCTGGGGCTGCGCGGGACGGCGCGGGCCGGCGTCGTGGGCGTGGATGGAGTGGTGGAGGCCCCGCCGGCGGAGGGCGCGGCCCGCGAGTGGACGCTGGCGGACCTGGAGCCCGTGACCGGCGTGGACCGCCCGGACACGTACGTGTTCCTGGCCGGGGAGTCCGGCATGGTGCGGGCGCTGCGGCGGCTGGCCGTGGACGGCGGGGACATCCCGAAGAAGAACGTCTCCTTCATGGGCTACTGGCGGCAGGGGCAGGCGGAGAGCTGAGGGCGGGATCGGAATACCCCGCCCCGCGCCGACGCTGTGCCGGACAGGACCACACCCGACCTGCGAAGGACCCCTCATGGACATCCTGATCATCGGCGGCCACGGCAAGATCGCCCTGCTGACCGCTCCCCTGCTGGCCGACGCCGGCCACACCGTCACCTCGGCCATCCGCAACCCGGAGCACGCCGACGACGTCCGCACCGCCGGCGCCGAGCCGCTCGTGCTGGACGTGGAGCACGCCTCCCCCGCCGAGCTGGAGGCGGCCATGCGCGGCCGGGACGTCGTCGTCTGGTCCGCGGGGGCCGGCGGCGGGGACCCGGAGCGCACCTACGCGGTGGACCGGGACGCCGCGATCGCCTCGATGGACGCCGCCCGGGCCGCCGGCGTGCGGCGCTACGTGATGGTGTCCTACCGGGGGGCGTCCGTGCACCACGGCGTGCCGGAGGACAGCTCCTTCTTCGCCTACGCCGAGGCCAAGGCGGCCGCGGACGAGCACCTGCGCGGCTCACACCTGGACTGGACCATCCTGGGCCCGGGCGCGCTCACCCTGGACGAGCCGACGGGCCGGGTCCAGGTGGACCCGCAGGGGCCGTCCGAGGAGCTGCCGGGGACCTCGCGGGGCAACGTGGCACGGATGATCGCGGCCGCGGTGGACTCCGGGGCGTCGATCGGCCGGCAGGTGGAGTTCGTGGACGGGGACACCCCGGTCGACGACGTGTTCCGGCGCTGACCGGCCCGCCTGTGACGGCGCCCGCCGCTGTGGTGGGATGACCGCATGAGCCAGTACATGATCACCGTGTGGCACGCCCCGGGCGTGCACGCCGCCGGCACCGCCTACGAGTCCGAGGAGGACATGCAGGCCGCGTTCGCCCGCGTGGACGACTTCAACCGGATGCTGATGGACTCCGGCGCGTTCGTCGCCGCGGGCGGCCTCACCCCGCCGGAGGAGGCCCGCGTGGTGGACGCCGTCGCCGCGTCCGACGCCGGGCAGGCGGCCGCGCAGGCCGAGGTCCGCGAGGGCACCCTCGCCCAGGGGGACATGGCCCTCGGCGGGTACTGGATCGTGGAGGCCGCCGACGACGCCGCCGCCCGCGGTCTCGCCGCGCAGGGCTCCTATGCGTGCGGCCAGCCCATGGAGGTCCGCCGGCTGCAGGGGTGAGCGCGGAGGGCGGGCGGGCCGCGACCTCGTTCACTCCGCCCCGCGCCACGTGGGCGCAGTACCCCACCTGGGCGCAGTACTGCCAGGCACAGCGGGAGATACGTGGCAGTACTGCACCCAGGTCGCCTGGTCACCCGCTCCAGGCGGGAGGCCGGCGACCGGGCCCGCTCCCCGTGTGGTCCCATAGGGGCATGACACCGGACCCCAGCGTCGACGCATCGCCCCAGGCCGCGCCCACCGTCGCCGTCACCGCCGACCCCGGACGCGCCCCCGCGGACGACGCCGGCCCGGACGAGCGGCGCCCCTCCGAGCCCACCCGCGTGCAGGCCCTGTTCTACTCCCCGCCGGAGCTCACGGACGGGCGCATCACCCTGCGCCCCGCCGGCGCCGACGACGCCGCGGCCCTCTACCCGCTGCTCCAGGACCGGGAGACCCTCCTGCTCACGGGCTCCACCCACAGCTCGGCGCGCGCGGACAGGATCGTCTCCGGGGAGATCCAGCCGTGGGGCTCCCCGGAGAAGCTGGCCGAGGACTACGACGCGTGGTCCGTGGCGGACGACCGGGCCGTGTGGGTCATCGAGGAGGACGCCACGATCGTCGGGGAGATGGTCCTCATGGACCTGGATCCGCCGAACATCTCCTGCGCGCTGCGCCTGTGGATCACCGGCGCCACCGACCGCGGCATCGGCACCGCCGCCCTCACCCTCGCCCTGGACTGGGCGTTCCGCACCGTGGAGCTGCACCGCGTGAGCCTGGACGTGTTCGAGCACAACCCGCGCGCGATCCACGTCTACGAGAAGCTCGGCTTCGTCCGCGAGGGCACCATGCGGGAGGCCCTGTGGCAGGACGGCCGCTGGATCGACTCCCTCGGCATGGGGATCCTGCGCCGGGAGTGGCTCGCCCGCCAGGACGGCTGACCGCCGCGCACGGCTGACGGCGCCCCGCCGCCGGCGGGCCCGGCTCAGCGGGTGCCGAGCCGGCGGTCCACCTGGCCGAGCAGTCCCAGGACGGCGGAGAACCCGGCGAGCACCACCGACACGGCCGCGCCCACGCCCCGCCAGCCCAGGCGCGGCACGTCCAGGAACGGGTAGGGGTACCAGTCGATCCGGGCTCCGCGCACCAGCGTGGCCGTCGCCCACATCAGCGGCACGACGGCGGCCAGCCCGGCTCGCCGGTACGTGATCTGCCCGCGGGGGTCGAACGCCGCCCACACCAGGGGCGCCAGCACCGGGTTCACGACGTGCTGCACCGCGTCGTTGAACCGGTAGAGCAGGGTGTCCTGCTCCATGCCGCGCAGCACCGCGTTGTAGACGATGCCCGTGACCATCACCGAGCCCAGCCCGGCGGTGCGCAGCGCCCAGAACGCGTCCGACGTCGGGGCGTCACGGCGCGCGGCCAGCGTCAGGGAGGTGCCCGCCACCATCGCGTTGGACAGCCACGTGAAGTAGGCGGGCTGGTTCAGCGCGTGCTGCCAGCCGGCCTCGAAGCCGCCGTGGTAGCCGACGCCGGGGATCACCATGGTCGGCTTGGACGCCCCGATGGGGAAGGAGGTGAGGCAGCCGACCAGCGGCAGCGCGCCGGCGGCCCACCAGCCGGCCCGGGCGGCGCGTGAGGGCCGGGGGGCGGGGCGGGGGCGCGTGAAGCGCGCGAGCCAGGCGGGCATGGGTGTTCCTCGGGAGTGGTCGGGTCGGGGAGTGCCGACCATTCAAACATGAACACCAGGTGAACAGAAGAGGGTGAGAGGGGAAACACGTCGCCGGGCCGGGCGGCTCACATCCGCACCGGCCCGGCCGCGCGCCCTCAGCCGAGCAGGCCGTCCGGGTCCACGACCTCCACGGCCACGCCGTCGGCCCGCAGCCGGTCCACGCCCTCGTCGATCAGCCGCCGGCCCACCGCGGTGACCCGGTCCACACGCTCGAGGTTGAGCACCACGGTGCGGATGGGCAGCCCGTCCTCGGCCACCGCGCACGCCGCGGCCTCGTGGACGGAGCCGTCCCCGGTGGCGGCGGCGCGGGCGGCCTCCGGGTCGGCGGCGTCGACGGGGCGGCGGTCCCCGGCCTCGGCGGCCACGTCCCCGTGGGGGGCGTCCTCCCACTCGGGGTAGTCGTGCTCGGACCAGGCCGCGCGACCCCCACCGGCCGCGCCGGTGCCCAGGTCCGTCATGGCCGTGACCACGGCCTCGCCCCCGCCGAACCGGATCACGCCCTGCAGGTGCAGCAGCACCGTGTCCCCCTCCCGGCGGGCGAACCGCACCACGGTGCCGCCCAGGGAGTCGCCCTCCATGAGGTGCAGGTCCATGTCCTCGGACATCCGCCGGCACGCCTCCACCCCGCGCACCGAGTTGCCCACCTCGTCCAGGCGCGGGGAGAACACCGCCAGCCCCACCTGGCCGGGCAGCGCCCCCAGCACCGCGCCGGAGACACCCGACTTGGCCGGGATGCCCACGTTCACGAGCCACTGGCCCGCGGCGTCGTACATGCCGGAGGAGGACATCACGGAGAGCACCTGCCGGCACACCAGCGAGGGCAGCACGCGCTCGCCCGTCAGCGGGTGGACGCCGCCGGAGGCCAGGCACGCGCCCATCAGGGCCAGGTCCCGCACGGTCACCCGCACGGAGCACTGGGCGATGTACCCGGCGACGACGTCCTCGGCCCGGTCCTGGATGATCCCGTGGCTGCGCAGCATGTGCGCCAGGGACAGGTTGCGGTCCGAGGTGGCCATCTCCGACTCGAAGGTCTCCCGGTCGATCTCCAGACGCCGGCCCGCCAGCGTGGACATGAACCCCACCAGCCGGTCGAGCCGCTCCTGCCGCCCCGCGTAGGGGCCCACCAGCAGCTGGTGCACGGCCAGGGCGCCGGCGTTGATCATCGCGTTGTCCGGGCGCTTGGACTCGGCCTCCAGGGACAGCTCGTTGAACGCCTCGCCGGAGGGGTTCAGCCCCACCCGGGCGTCCACTGCATCCAGGCCGCGGTCCTGCAGCGCCGCCGCGTACGCGAACGGCTTGGACACGGACTGGATCGTGAACTCGGTCTCGTCGTCGCCGGCGGAGTGCAGCCGCCCGGTGACGGTGGCCAGGGCGATCCCCAGGCGCTCCGGGTCGGCCTGCGCCAGGACGGGGATGTAGTCGGCGAGCGCGCCGCGGCGGTCCTCCCGCAGGGAGTCCACCAGGTGCTGGAGGTAGTCGGGGACGGGATGCTTCACGGGGTCCTTCCGGCAGGGGTGGCGTCGGGGGCGGTGCGGGTCTCGGCGGCGAGAGCCTCGACGTCGTCGTCGATCCAGCCGCGGGAGCGCGCCACGGCGCGCGCCCAGAGGCGCAACAGGCGGGCGGCGCGCTCGGGGTCCATGGCGGGCTCCCAGCGGCGGTCCTCGGACCAGTGCGCGGCGAGCTCCGCGGTGGACGCCCAGAAGCCGACGGCCAGCCCAGCGGCGTAGGCCGCGCCCAGGGCGGTGGTCTCCGTGACCTCCGGGCGCACCACGGGCACGCCCAGCACGTCGGCCTGGAACTGCATGAGCAGGTCGTTGGCCACCATGCCGCCGTCCACCTTCAGCTCGGTCAGCCCTCCCACGACGCCGGCGCCCTCCTCCGCCTCGGCGGCGTCGGCGAGGACGGCGTCGAGGACCTCGCGGGACTGGAAGGCGGTGGCCTCGAGGACGGCGCGGGCCAGGTGGCGGCGGTCCGCGTAGCGGGTGAGGCCCACGATGGTGCCGCGCGCGGTGGGGTCCCAGTGCGGGGCGAACAGGCCGGAGAACGCGGGCACCACGAACACGCCGCCGTTGTCCGGGGCGCCGGCGGCCAGCTCCTCCACCTCGGCGGCGTCGCGGATCAGGCCGAGGTTGTCCCGGAGCCACTGCACCAGGGATCCGGTGACGGCCACGGACCCCTCGAGGGCGTAGGCGGGCGGCTCGTCCCCGATCCGGTGGGCCACCGTGGTCAGCAGGCCGTGCCGCGAGCGCACGGGCCGCGCACCGGTGTTCACGAGCAGGAAGTTGCCGGTGCCGTAGGTGTTCTTGGCCTGCCCGGCCTCGAAGCAGGCCTGCCCGAACAGGGCGGCCTGCTGGTCCCCGAGGATCCCGGCGATCGGCACCCCGCCCAGGAGCGAGGTGGGCGCGGCGTGGCCCACCTCGGCGGAGGAGCTGACGATCCGCGGGAGCATGCCCGCCGGGACCCCCATCTCGGCGGCGATCTCCGCGTCCCACTCGAGGGTCTCGAGGTCCATCAGCAGGGTGCGGGAGGCGTTGGTGACGTCCGTGACGTGCTGACCGCCGTGGACGCCGCCGGTGAGGTTCCACACAGTCCAGGAGTCGGTGGTGCCGAACAGCAGGTCCCCGCGCTCGGCGGCCTCGCGGGCACCGTCCACGTGCTCGAGGATCCAGGCGACCTTGGGCCCGGCGAAATAGGTGGCCAGGGGCAGGCCGGTGCGCTCGCGCCAGCGGTCCGGGCCGGCGTCGCCGCCGAGCCGCTCGCACAGGTGCTGGGTGCGGGTGTCCTGCCAGACGATCGCCGGGTGCACGGGGCGCCCCGTCGTCCGGTCCCAGACGACGGCGGTCTCCCGCTGGTTGGTGACGCCGATCGCGGCGACGTCGTCCCGGGTGGCGTCCGCGCGGGAGAGCGCCTGGCCGATCGCCTCGCGGGTGCTCCGCCAGATCTCCAGCGGGTCGTGCTCCACCCAGCCGGCGCGCGGGAAGTGCTGGGCGTGCTCCAACTGCCCGGTGGCCACGGCGTCGCCCGCGTGGTCGAAGAGGATCGCCCGGGTGGAGGTGGTCCCCTGGTCGATCGCCATCACGTACCGCGGCGCGCTCATCGGGCGCCCCCCTTCTCCTCGGGGGTCACGGTCTCCCGGGAGGTCACGGACACGACGCCGGCCCGCTCGCCCGCGGCGGCCAGCTCGGCGGCGGCCGCGGCGTCGTCGTCCAGGCCCTCCGCGCGGCGGCGCGCGGCGACCAGCGCCCGGTAGGCGGCGACCTCGGCGTCCCGGCGCGCGGCGTCCCAGCCGAGGACGTCCGCGACGAGTGCGGCGGCCTCGGAGGCGGCGTCGGCGCCCCGGTCGGGGACCTCGGTGGACAGGCGCAGGCGGCGCTCCAGGACGTCGTCGAGGTGCACGGCGCCCTCGGCGCGGGCCGCGTAGACGACCTCCGCGCGCAGGTAGGCCTCGCCGCCGGGCAGGGGCTCGCCCAGGGCCGGGTCCGCGTCCACCAGGGCCAGCACGTGCGGCAGCAGGGTGCCGTAGCGGCGCAGCAACCGGTCCACGCGGGCGGCGTCGAACCCGCGCTCCGCCGCGATCTCCGCGGCTCGCGCCGCGATCTCCGCGTAGCCCAGGCCGCCGAGCACCGGCGTGTGCGCCGTCAGGGAGGGGCGCGTGGGGAAGAGGTCCCGCACCGCGAAGTCCACGGTGTCCTCCGCCATGGCCCGGTAGGTGGTCCACTTGCCGCCGGCCACCGCCGTCAGCCCCGGGGCCAGCTCCGTCACGGTGTGCTCCCGGGAGACCTTGGTGGACGCGTCGTCCGCGCCCGCGGCCGGCTGCAGCAGCGGGCGCAGCCCCGCGTAGACCGCCACCACGTCCGCGCGCGTGAGGTCCTCGGAGAGCACCGCGTTGGCGTGCTCCAGCACGTAGTCCACGTCCGCGGCCGTCGCCGCCGGGTGGTCCACGTCCTGGCGCCACGGGGTGTCCGTGGTGCCGATGATCCAGTGCTCGTCCGAGGGGATGACGAACAGCACCGACTTCTCCGTGCGGGTGATCACCCCGACGCCCGGCTCCGCCGCGATCCGCTCCCGGGGCACGGTGACGTGCACGCCCTTGGAGGCGAGCACCTCCAGGCCGCCGTCCACGCCGGCCAGCTCCTGCTGCTCCTGCGTCCACACGCCGCCGGCCAGGATCACCGCACGGGCGTGCACCTGCAGCTCCTCGCCCGTGAGGGACTCCCGCACGCGCGCGCCCACCACGGCGCCGTCGCCGTCCTTGAGGTACCCGACGACGGGCGCGTGATTCAGCGCCGCCGCCCCCAGGTCCACCGCGGAGCGCACCAGCAGCAGGGCGAGCCGCGCGTCGTCGAACTGGGCGTCCGCGTACTCCACCGCGCCGACGGCCGCCTCCGGGTCCAGCCCCGGGAAGGTCTCCGCGAGCGCCTTCCGCCCCAGGTGGCGGTGCCCGCCCACGGCGCGGCGCCGGCCGACGGACTGCATGGCGTCGTACACGCCCACCCCGGCGCCGATCCAGCCGCGGTCCCGGGCGTGCTCCAGCGGGAACACGAACCGCAGGGGGCGCACCACGTGCGGGGCGGTGCGGGTGAGCAGCAGGTCCCGCTCGCGCAGGGCCTCGTAGACGAGCTTGACGTCCAGCATCTCCAGGTAGCGCAGGCCGCCATGCATCAGCCGGGAGGAGCGGGAGGAGGTGCCGCCGGCCCAGTCGCCGGCGTCGACGATCCCGACGTCCAGGCCGCGCGTGGCGGCGTCGAACGCGGCGCCCACCCCGGCGGAGCCTCCGCCGACGACGAGGACGTCCAGGGGGTGGTCGGCGTCCGCGGCGCGCAGCCGCGCCAGGTGGTCGGCACGGGTGGCCGGGGAGAGCTCGACGGTGCGCAGCGTGGGCATGGTCAGTCCTTCCACCACATCGTGGTCAGGTCGTCGGCGCCGTGGACCGTCGCCGTGCCGTGCGGCCGGAAGCCGACGTGCTCGTAGAAACGGGTGCTCTCCGCGGAGGAGGACTCCAGGTAGATCCCGACGCCGGCCGCCCGGGCCTCGCGCCGCCGCCGCTCCAGGAGCGCCCGCCCCGCGCCGCGGCCGCGGGCGGACGGCACGGTGCCCAGCTCCAGCAGGTACCAGTGCTCCTCGGAGGGCCGCACGGCCTGGCAGGCGGCCACGGTGCGGACGTGGTCGAGGGCGTGGCGGCCGAACGCGCGCCACCGGCGGGCCGCCGTCGGGACGGCCGGGCGCAGCGCCCCCAGCAGCCCGGCGGGCGGACGCGGGGCCCCGGGCCGCTCCCAGAGGGCGACGCCGAGCACCTCCCCGGTGCGCGGGTCCACGGCCGCGTCCACCGCGCCGTGTCCGCGCGCGGCGGCGTCCAGGGACTCGCGGACCAGGAGGTCGAAGTAGTCGCGCAGGCGCTCCTCGCGCCGGTCCGGCGGCAGGAACGAGGTGGTGTACGGGTCCTCGGCGAACGCCTCGGCGAGGGCCCCGGCCATCCCGGCCACCGCGGCTGCGTCCGGGTGGTCGGCGGCCGCCGCGGGGCGCAGGGAGGTGACGAGCGGGCGGGGGCGGCGGGCGGCGTCGGACATGCAGCCCAGCCTAGGGGCCGCGGGAGGGACGGCGGCAGGGCCCCGGGGCGCGCCCGGCCTACCCTGGGAGGCATGACCTGCATCATATCCGTCTCCCCCGACGACGTCCTCCACCGCCTGCGCGCCGCCCTCGGCGACGCGGTGGTCACCGACCCGGCCGCGCTCGAGCCGTTGCGCGCGGACCGCTCCGGCCACCGCTCCCCCGGCGCCCCGCTGGCGGCCGTGCGGGCCCGCACGGTGGAGGACGTCCAGGCGGCGTGCCGGATCGCCCACGCCACCGGCACGCCCCTGGTCACCCGCGGCGCCGGGACGGGGCTGGCCGGCGGGGCCGTGGCCGGGCCGGGACAGGTGGTCCTGGACCTCTCCGGGATGGACCGGATCCTGGAGGTCGCGCCGGAGGACCGGGTCGCCGTCGTCGAGCCGGGCGTGCTCAACGGGGCGCTGAACCGGGCCCTGGAGCCGCACGGGCTGTGGTGGGCGCCGGACCCGGCGTCCAAGGAGATCTCCACGGTGGGCGGGAACATCGCCATGAACGCCGGCGGCCTGCTCTGCGCCAAGTACGGGGTCACCCGGGAGGCCGTGCTGGGGCTGGCCGTGGTCCTCGCGGACGGCACGCTGATGCGCCTGGGGCACCGCACCGTCAAGGGCGTCACCGGCTACGACCTCACCGCCCTGATGATCGGCTCCGAGGGAACGCTCGGGGTGATCGTGGAGGCCACCCTGGCCCTGCGCCCCCTGCCCGAGGGCGTCGTGCACACCCTCGGCGCGTTCTTCCCGGACGTGGCCCTCGGCGCCCGCGCCGCCGCCGCGATCACCGGGGCCGGGCACGTGCCCGCGATCATGGAGCTGATGGACGAGGCCACGCTCGCCGCGGTGCGCGCCCACGTCTCCGCCGACGACGCCGCCCGCCTCCCCGAGACCGGGGCCTTCCTCCTGGTGCAGGCGGACGGGGCCGGGGCCGACGGGCAGGCCGCGGCCATGGCCGAGCTCATCCGCTCCGCCGGGGGCGAGGTCACCGTCACCGCGGACCCGGCCGAGGCGGACCGCCTGGTGTCCCTGCGCCGCACCGCCTTCCCGGCGCTGGAGGCCCTGGGCACCCCGCTCGTGGAGGACGTGGCCGTGCCCCGCAGCCGCATGACGGAGATGTTCGCCCGGATCCGCGAGATCGAGGCGGAGACCGGCCTGCGCATCCCCACCTCCGCCCACGCCGGGGACGGGAACCTGCACCCCGTGGTGCTGTTCGGCGAGCCGTCCCGGGTCGGCGGGGAGGACGGCGCGCAGGAGGCCATCCCCGCGGAGGTCTGGGCGGCCGCGGGCATGCTGTTCCGCGCCGGCCTGGAGCTCGGTGGCACCCTCACCGGGGAGCACGGCGTGGGGCTGCTCAAGCGCGCGTTCCTCAAGGAGGAGCTCGGGGAGGCCCAGCATGGGCTGCAGGAGCGGATCAAGGCCGTGTTCGACCCGCGCGGGATCCTCAACCCCGGGATCGTGTTCACCCCGTGAGCCCCGCCGGTATCGTGCACTCATGAGCGACTCCCAGCCCCGCCCCTACGAGGGCGTCCTCGACCTGCGCTGGTCCGACATGGACCTCTACGGCCACGTCAACAACGTCCGCATCCTCACCCTCACCGAGGAGGCCCGCGTCCGCGCGCTCAAGGCGTGGGACGAGGGCGACGTCGGCCGGGACGTGATGCGCGTGGTCCGCGCCATGACCACCGAGTACGAGCGCCCCGTGGAGTACGGCCCCGAGCTCACCGCGAAGGTCTGGGTGAGCGCGCTGGGCCGCACGTCCTACACGCTCCACCACGAGCTCTGGCAGGAGGGCGTGCGCTGCGTGACCTGCGACGCCGTCATGGTCCACCTCGACCCGGAGACCGGCGCCCCGCTCCCTCACGACGACGCCCGCCGCGCCCGCCTGCAGGCCGTCCTGGTCCCCGCGGAGGGCTGAGCCGGGCCGGCCGGCGCACGCCCCGCGGACGGCCCTCGGACCTGTGGACGGCCCAGCGGCCGTCCAGGGTGCGCGGCTAGGCTGGCCCGCATGCCCCGTGACGTGGACCACCCTCCGCCTGCGGACGATCCCGCACCCGCCGAGCGCCCCGCGCCCGGCGGTCGTGGCGCGCCCTCGGCGTCGACGGCCCTCGAGGCCCTGCGCGCCACGCCCCTGACGGACCTCACCCAGCTCCCGGGCGAGGTCGCCGACGCCCTGGCGTCCCTGCGCACGGACTTCGAGCGGTTCGACCTGGAGTACCGCTCCGCGCTGCTGCAGGTGGAGACCCGCCTGGAGACTTTGCAGGACGAGTTCACGCACCTGCACGAGTACAACCCCATCGAGCACATCGCCACCCGGGTGAAGTCGCCGGAGTCGCTGCTGCGCAAGGCCGCCTCACGGGGGCTGTCCCTGGACCTGGACGCGCTGCGCTCCGGCGTCACGGACATCGCCGGGGCCCGCGTGATCGTGAGCTTCACCGAGGACGTGTACCGGGTGTTCCGGCAGTTCACGTCCCAGCCGGACATCCGGGTCCTCGAGGTGGAGGACTACATCCGCGACCCCAAGCCCTCCGGCTACCGCTCGCTCCACTGCCTGGTGCAGGTGCCCGTGCACCTCACCACCGGCACCGTGCCCGTGACGGTGGAGCTGCAGTTCCGCACCATCGCCATGGACTTCTGGGCGTCCCTGGAGCACAAGATCAACTACAAGTTCGCCGGGCATGTGCCGCCGGCCATCACCACGGAGCTGGCCGCCGCGGCCCGCGTGGCCCACGACCTCGACGCCCGCATGGAGCGCCTGCACCAGGCCGTGCACGACGCCGGCGCCGGCCCGGACGAGCACGACGACGAGGACGACTGGGTCGGCCACGCCTGAGCGGGCCGTCCACACCCGCCCACCGCTCCTGCACACCCTTCTCCACAGAGTTGTCCACATCTGTGGAGAAGGGTGACCGGCGGCACTCCCGGCGCCCCGGCTGCCGGCGTCGGGCGGGCCGGCTCAGGCGACCGGCTCGACGCCCAGCTCGCGCAGCAGCCCGGCCACGCGGCCGCGGATCTCGTCCCGGATGGGGCGGACGGCGTCCACGCCCCGGCCGGCGGGATCCTCGAGCACCCAGTCCTCGTAGCGCTTGCCCGGGTAGAGGGGGCAGGCGTCGCCGCAGCCCATGGTGATCACGGCGTCCGAGGCCTGGACCGCCTCCGGCGTGAGGACCTTGGGACGCTCGGCGGAGAGGTCGATGCCCTCCTCGGCCATGGCCTCCACCACGGCCGGGTTGACCTGATCCGCGGGGGCGGAACCGGCCGAGCGGACCTCCACGGCGCCGCCGGAGAGGTGCTGCGCGTAGGCGGCGGCCATCTGGGAGCGGCCCGCGTTGTGGACGCAGACGAACATCACGGAGGGGCGGTCGGAGGTCATCGATTCTCCTGGGCGGTCGTTGCGGGGACGGTCATGGCGGAGGCGGGGGTGCCGGCGTCGGCGGCGGGGGGGAAGCGGCGGCGCAGCCACAGACTGACGTACACGAGCCCCACGAGCACGGGCACCTCGATCAGCGGACCCACGACGCCGGCCAGCGCCTGGCCCGACGTCGCGCCGAAGGTGGCGATGGCCACCGCGATGGCCAGCTCGAAGTTGTTGCCGGCGGCGGTGAAGGCGAGCGTGGTGGTGCGCTCGTAGCCCAGGCCGAGCCTGCGGCCCACGGTGTAGCCCAGGCCCCACATCACGGCGAAGTACACGAGCAGGGGCAGGGCGATCCGGGCGACGTCCCAGGGGCGGGCGGCGATCTGCTCGCCCTGGAGCGCGAAGAGCACGACGATGGTGAACAGCAGCCCGTAGAGCGCCCACGGGCCGATCGTCGGGAGGAACGAGCCTTCGTAGGCGGCGCGGCCCCAGCGGCGCTCGCCGATCACGCGGCTGAGGAAGCCGGCCAGCAGCGGGATGCCCAGGAAGATCAGGACGGAGCGGGCGATATCCCATGGGGAGACGTCCAGGCCGGTCTGCGGCAGGCCCAGCCAGCCGGGCAGCACGGAGAGGTAGAACCAGCCCAGCGCCGCGAACGCGATCACCTGGAAGATCGAGTTCAGGGCCACCAGCACGGCGGCGGCCTCCCGGTCCCCGCAGGCGAGGTCGTTCCAGATGATGACCATGGCGATGCAGCGGGCCAGGCCCACGATGATCAGGCCGGTGCGGTACTCGGGCAGGTCGGCCAGGAAGATCCAGGCCAGCGCGAACATCAGCAGCGGGCCGAAGACCCAGTTGAGCACGAGGGAGGCCACGAGCAGACGGCGGTCCCCCGTGACGGAGTCCAGGCGGTCGTAGCGCACCTTGGCCAGCACGGGGTACATCATCACGAGCAGGCCGAGCGCGATGGGCAGGGACACGCCGTCCACCTCGACGGCGGCGAGCACCCCGCCGAGGCCGGGCACCAGGCGCCCGAGCAGCAGGCCGACGAGCATGGCGGCGCCGATCCACACGGGGAGGAGGCGGTCGAGGGAGGACAGGCGGGCCGCGACGGGCGCCGCCTCGGCGGTGGTGCGGGGGGTGGAGCTCACACGGGGCCTCTCGAAGAGGACGGACCAGGGGGCGACGTCGCGGCGGCGTGACGCGTCGCGGGACGTCGCCGGAACGAGGTGATCCTGTCAGACGTATCGAGAACCGTCAATGTGACGCGGGTAGACTCCCCTGTCATGACCACGACCGCCCCGTCCCCCTCGGA
>NZ_JAKRNH010000048.1:0-17380 GCF_022346985.1 Micrococcus sp. ACRRV | reverse complement strand
GGCCGCCGCGACCCTGCTCGCCCCCGCCGTCCTCGCCCTCCCCGCCCAGGCCTCTCCGGCCGGTGACTCGCTGGTGATCAACGAGGCCTACACGAACGGCGGCTCCGCCGGCGCCCTGTTCACCCACAAGTTCGTGGAGCTCTACAACCCCACGGACCAGCCGATCAGCCTCGACGGCTGGTCCCTGCAGTACCGCTCCGCCACGGGCACCACCGCCCCGTCGACGACCGTCGCGCTCTCCGGCACCGTCCCCGCCAAGGGCCACTTCCTCATCCAGGGCGGCTCCAACGGCGCCACGGGCGCCGCCCTCCCGACGCCGGACCTCACCACGTCCTTCAACCCGGCCGGCACCAAGGGCACCATCGTCCTCGCGGACCAGGCCGGCACCGTCGCCGGGCTGCCCACGGGCTCCGTGGTCACCGACCAGGTGGCCGGCGTCGCCGACGTGCTCGGCTACGGCGCCACCAACACCTTCGAGACCGCCGCGTCCGGCGCGCCCGCCGCGAACTCGGACCCGAAGTCCATCGCCCGCACCGGAGGCGCCGACACGGACGACAACGCCGCCGACTTCACGGTCACCGCGGACGTCACCCCGCAGAACGCCGCGGGCGGCGGCACCGCCCCGGTGGACCCGGTGGACCCCGTCGATCCGACTCCGGCCCCGGCGCCGTCCGTCACCGTCGCCGAGATCCAGGGCACCGGCGCGACCTCCCCGCTCGAGGGCCGCCGCGTGAGCACCACCGGCGTGGTCACGGCCGTGTACTCCACGGGTGGCTACGACGGCTTCTACATCCAGACCGCCGGCACCGGCGGCGCCGAGGACGCCACCCCGGGCGCCTCGGACGGCGTCTTCGTGTACGCCCCGGCCGAGGTCGGCTCCGTGACCCTGGGCCAGACCGTGACGGTGACCGGCGACGTCGCCGAGTACTACGGCCTCACCCAGGTGAAGGCGGAGGCCGGAGGCGTCCGCCAGGCCGCGGAGGCCGGCGCCCCCGTGACCGCCCGCGAGCTCGCCTTCCCGCTGACCGAGGCGGAGAAGGAGGCGCACGAGGGCGAGCTGCTCGCCCCCGCCGGCGCGTGGACCGTCACGGACAACTACGACGTGAACCAGTACGGCTCCCTGGGCCTGGCCCCGGGCACCTCCCCGCTGCCGAACCCGACCTCCGTCGCCCTGCCCGGCGCCGATGCCCAGGCCGTGGCCGCGGACAACGCGCAGCGGCTGATCGTCCTGGACGACGGCGCCTCCACGAACTTCTTCCGCTCCCCCGGCAACCAGAACGCCCTGCCCTACATCGACGCCGACGCCCCCGCTCGGGTGGGCTCCGCCGTCGACTTCCGCACCCCGGTGATCCTGGACTACCGCTACGGCGCGTGGTCCTTCCAGCCGCTCGGCCACCTCACGGACGCGAACAAGGCCGAGGTCCAGCCGGTGGACATCGCCGACACGCGCCCCGCGGAGGCCGTGCGCGAGGACCTCGGCGGCAACGTCACCGTGGGCTCGTTCAACGTGCTGAACTACTTCACCACCCTCGGCGAGGACGTCCCCGGCTGCGGCTACTACGCGGACAAGGACGGCGCGCCCGTCTCCACCAAGGGCTGCCTGCCGCGCGGCGCCTACACCGAGGAGGCCTTCCTCGAGCAGCAGGCCAAGATCGCCACCGCGATCAACGGCATGGACACCTCGGTGGTGGCCCTCGAGGAGATCGAGAACTCCGAGAAGTTCGGCCTGGACCGCGACCACGCGCTCGCCCACCTGGTGGACGCGCTGAACGCCCAGGCCGGCTACGCCAAGTGGGCCTACGTGGCCTCCCCGACCGTGCGCCCGGCCCTGGCCGACGAGGACGTCATCCGCTCGGCGTTCATCTACCAGCCCGCGGAGGTCACCCCCGTGGGCGAGTCCGTGATCCTGGACGACCAGGTGAACTTCGCCAACGCCCGAGAGCCCATGGCCCAGGCCTTCCGCGTGGCGGACGGCTCGGCCGGGGGCGTGGTGGGCACCGAGTTCGTGGCGATCACCAACCACTTCAAGTCCAAGGGCGGCTCCGGCGCCACCGGCGACAACGTGGACACCGGCGACGGCCAGGGCGCCTACAACGGCGACCGCACCCGCATGGCCCAGGCCCTCGTGGCGTTCGCCGAGCAGATGAAGGTCCAGGCCGGCACCGACCGTGTGCTGCTCATGGGCGACTTCAACTCCTACGAGAAGGAGGACCCGATCCGCGTCCTCGAGGCGGCGGGCTACATCTCCCAGGGCGCCAAGACGGGCGAGTACTCGTACACGTTCGACGGCGCCGTCGGCAGCCTGGACGGGATCTACGCCTCCCCGGCGGCGGACGCCACCGTGACCGGCCAGGACATCTGGATGATCAACGCCAACGAGTCCGTGGCCTTCGAGTACTCGCGGGACAACTACGTGGGCGAGGAGTTCTACGCCCCGGACCAGTGGCGCTCCTCCGACCACAACCCGGTCCTCGTGGGCCTGCAGCTCGACGCCCCGGCCGCGCCGGTCGTCCCGACGCCGGGCACCCGCCCGACCCCGCCCGCGGACCAGTGCGCGCTGATCACCTCCCCGCGGGGTGCGAAGGCGTCCGCTGGGTTCTCCGCCTCCGAGTGGATGCGCTGCGCCGGCGTCCACCCGGGCAAGGGCCGCGGCCGCGGCTGACCCCGCCTCCGGGGCGCCGCGGCGCCCGGGACGGCCGGCCTTCACCACGGGGCCCGGGAGGATCTCCTCCCGGGCCCCGTGGGCTTCGTCCGCGCGTCAGCCCCCGAGCGCGACCCGCGCGGCCGCGTCGGCGTCGGCGAGGAACAGGGCCCGGTCCCGGACGTCCGCCCCGGCCTCCGCGGCGATCGCGGTGCCCCACTGGACGCCGGAGAGCTGGAGCCCGAGGACCAGGACGCCCTCGCGCACGGTCCCGTCGGCGCCGCGCAGGCGGTGGGGACGGGCCGTCACGTCGAACCCGGAGCTCGAGCGCAGGGCGCCGTCCTCGTCCTCCCACCGTCCGACGGCGGCCACGCCGTCCGCCAGCATCTGGCGCACCAGTGGGGTGGCGGCGGCCTCCACCCGGCTCGGCGGCATCATCGCCTCCACCAGCCAGGCGGCCTCCGTGACGGCGGGGGCCACGGCGTCGTCCGCCCCGACCTGCGGGCTGCGGGCGCGGAAGACCCCGGCCTCGGCGTCGGCCTCCACCTGCGGGCCGGGCCCGGCCCAGCTCAGCAGGCCGGCGCGGTGCAGGGCGAGCATCTGCTCGACGCGCACCAGGGGCGGGCCCGAGGCCAGCCCCTCGACGAGCGGTTCGAACCAGCCCTGGACGTCCCGGATCCGCGAGGCGTCCGTGAGCAGTCCCTGCGCGATCCACGCCTTGATCCGCAGCCGCCCCGCGTGGAGCGTGCCGACGGCCTGCATGAACGGGGAGTCCTCCCCCGCGGCGGCTTCCCCGCACGCCTGCTCGAGCACGCCGGCGACGGCCTCCTGGTAGGCGGCGGCGTCGTCGAACACGGCGCCCTGGAAGGGGGCGGCCCAGGAGCGGATGTCGAGGAAGCGCATCCCCGGGGCGAACGCGTGGAGGAGCTCCTGGCCGTGGCGTGCGGTCACGGGGGCGCCGCGGCCGGCGCTCTCGAACATGCCCACCAGCTCCCGCACGAACCGGCCGGCGTCCGCGGGGCCGCCCAGGCGCTCGGGGTGCACGCGCGCCAGGGTGGCGTAGTAGGCGCGCACCACGTCGCGATGCAGGAGGGGCCAGAGGTGCTCGGCCAAGTCCAGCTGCCCGTGGCGGGCCACCAGGGCCTCGGCCTCCGTGTCCGTCAGATAGGACATGCGCACCCCGCGGGGCACGAACGCGTCCACGGCCGCCTTGGGGAGGTAGGGGAGTCCGCGCCGGGAGAGCAGGTGGAGGACGGGCTCGCGCCCGGAGGGGATGTAGCGCAGGGCCCGTCCCGGCTCCCCACCCGTCGGCTCGAGCCGGCCGCCGCGGCCCTCGCTGAGGCGCGCCTGGAGGTCGAAGGCGTTGAGTCCCATGCCGCGCACGAGCACCGTGGCCCCGGGGGCGATGCCGTCCACATCCAGCTCGGCGGGCAGGTGGGGGCCGCGGTAGTGCAGGGCGGGCGAGGCGTCCGCGGCCTCCGCCAGGCGGCGCTGGGCCGCGGACGGCTCGGCGTCCTGATGCCCCAGGCACAGCACCACGACGTCGGCCTGCAGCTCCCGGGGCGGCGTCCCGTCCACGGGACGCAGGGTGAGGCGCCAGGCGCTGGGCGACTCCGGGGCGGCGACCGGGCCGCCCTCGGAGGCGGCGCGCAGCGCGACGGCCTGGGCGGCGTGGACCGTCACCGCCGCGACCTCGGGCCGGGCGCGCAGGGCGTCGAGGACGGCGGCGACGACGTCCTCGAGGTAGCGGCCGTAGACGGCGCGCGGCGGGTAGTCGGTGCGCTCGAGGCCGGCGGCGCGGTCGGGACGGGCCAACCGCCACTGGTCGAAGGAGAGGGAGACGGAGGAGGGGGCGAGGCCGGGGTTGTCGGCCGCGCAGGCCGTCGGGAAGAAGGCCGGCGTGTTCATGAGCAGCAGCGGATCCTGGTCCGGGCGCCAGACGCGGCCGGGTCCGGGCGGGAACGGATCCACCACGTGCACCGCCAGGGATCCGGTCGGCCGGGGCTCGGACGCCGCCTCCAGACGGGCGAGGAGCCGGTCCAGGACCATGACCCCGCGCGGGCCGGCGCCCACGACGGCGATGGCGCGGGTCGGCTCGGAAATGGACGGTGGCGACATTCTTCTCCTCTCATCCGCCGGAGGAAGCCTGCCTCCGCTCATCAAGATTACTTCGCCGCATGCCTGCCGGCCCTGACCCCCCTCCAGGTCCTTCGAATCCGCTGTGAAGACGTGGCACCCCAGCGAACGGGGGACTCGCGAACCGCATGATTCCAACGATTCCCTCGCAACTCTGGGAGAAGCCTGGGAATGCGAGAAGGGCGGGGGAGGGGTGTTGACGGGCCCGTGGCCGGTGCGGAATGGTGGTCAATGTCAGCGAGGGAATCCTCACTGGCGAATGATTCAGAGAATCCAGATCAGAAGGAGCATTCATCATGGATCGCAACGCTCTCGACCAGCTGCAGAACGGCCACGTCTTCTCCACCGACGGCGAGAAGATCGGCTCCGTGGGCCAGGTCTACCTGGACGACGTGACCAACGAGCCCACGTTCGTCACCGTGAAGACCGGCCTGTTCGGCGCCAAGGAGACCTTCGTCCCGCTGCAGCAGGCGCAGACCACCACCGACGGCATCACCGTCCCCTTCACCAAGGACTTCGTGAAGGACGCCCCGAACGTGGACGCCGACGGCTCCCTTACCCCCGAGGAGGAGCAGCGCATCTACGAGTACTACTCCATGGACTACTCCGCTGTGGACACCCACGACCGCCGCGACGTGCGTGACGCCGCTGCCGCCGGCACCGCCGGTGGCGTGGTGACTGACCGCGAGCGCCGCGACGTCGTGGACAACGACCGCCGTGACGTCGTGGACAACGACCGTCGCGACCTGGTCGACGGCGACGCCGACTCCGTGGTCGTCAAGGACGAGAAGCTGAACGTGGGCACCGAGCGCCGCGCCACCGGTCGCGTCCGCCTGCGCAAGCAGTCCTACACCACCACCGAGACCGTCGAGGTCCCCGTGACCCGCGAGGAGGTCGTGGTGGAGCGCGAGTCCGTCGACCCGAACTCCGCCGAGGCCCGCACCGCCGGCCGCGACGGTGACATCGAGGTGACCACCTACGAGGAGACCCCGGTCGTCAACAAGACCGTGGAGGCCGAGAAGGTGTCCCTGGGCAAGCGCACCGTGCAGGACACCGAGACCGTGTCCGAGGAGCTCACCCACGAGGACGTCAAGATCGACGGCGACGACGTCGACGGCCGTCGCCGCTGAGCAGGCATCGCGCCTGACGGCGCATGAGGCTCACTGAGCACCACGAGGGCCCCGGATCCACGCTGGATCCGGGGCCCTCTGCTGTGCCTGCCGCCGCCCCGGGACGGCCCCGCCTTTTGCCGCGGCCCCACCGCGCGCGGTACGCTGGACGGGTTCATCGGTGGGCCGTCACGCCCGCCGTGGACGGAGGGAGACGTGCCAGAGCGGCCGAATGGACTTCACTGCTAATGAAGGGCTCGCCGATAGGTGGGCCGGGGGTTCAAATCCCCCCGTCTCCGCACTGAACGAGGGCCCCGGATCCGTCAGGATCCGGGGCCCTCGTCATGTGCGGGCCCACGCACGACGGCCCGGGCGACGGGAGGGGGTCAGCCGCGGCCCTCGCGGCGCTCCTTCATGCGGCGCAGCAGCTCGAAGGCCTCCGGCACGGACAGGCTCGAGTGGCTGGAGAGCTGCACGGCGGCCGACTCCAGGTTGCCGTCGCGCACCATCGCGGAGAGCTGGTCGCGCAGCCACGGCGGGAGGTCCTGGGAGGCCAGGCGCACGGACTCCTCGCCGCGCATGACCTCCACCTCGAACGGCGGCTCCTCCGGGGCGGGGTCGGCGGTCCAGCCCTCGGGCACGGTCAGCGTGGTGAGCTCCTCCGGGGCCTGGCGCCCCGGCCTTCGGGACGTCGCTCCGTCGGCCTCGGGATCGGCGGCGGCATCGCCGCCAGGGGCCGGCTCGGCATCCGGGGCCGGTCCGGCCTCGGACGGCTCGGCTCGACGGAGACGGGGACGCGCGGAGGACTCGCCGTCCCGTCCGCGCCCGTCCGAGGGACCCCGGGGCGGCCCGGAGGGCATGTCAGCGGCGGCGGGGGAGGCGTCGTCGGCGGGCTCGGCCTGCACGGGCAGGGACCACACCTGGGGGTGCAGGGTGAGGGACTGGATGTCCAGGATGGCGTCCCGGACCCCGCGGCCGGTGGCCCGGCGGTAGTCACGGACGGCCTCGAAGGGCCGCCCCTGGGCGATGTGTCCGTACACGGCCCGGTGCGTGGCCTCGTCGAGACGGCGGGCGGCGGTCCGGGCGCGCTCGGGGCTCGCCTCCACGGTGTCCGCCCCGGTCCCCGTCGCGCTGCGTGTGGGGGCCTGGGAGCGACCGGAGAGCCGACGGGCCACGAGCAGGGTGATCCCGCCGATCACCACGACGGCGAGGATCGGCACCAGGTATTCCATGCCCACCAGTCTAGGCGGCGGCCCCCTCGGCCACGGCGGAGGGGGGCGGCGGTCCGGCGTCCTCGCGGCCGCGCAGGACCACCAGGGCGACGACGAGTGCGACCGCCGCGAGCCCCGCCACCATGAACACGGTGCCGGCCCAGCCCACGCCCTCGTGGAAGACGCCCCCGAGCCAGCCGAACAGGCTCGAGCCCGCGTAGTACGCCAGGTTGTACAGCGAGGTGGACTGGGCCCGGCCGGTCGGGGCGGCCGTCCCCGCCCAGCCGGAGGCCACGGAGTGCGCCGCGAAGAACGCCCCGGTGGCCACCACGAGGGCGGGCACCAGGACGAACGGGCTGGGCACCAGGGTGAGGAGGACGCCGACGGCCATGAGCGCCGTCGACCCCGTGAGGACCTTCAACCGCCCCACCCGCACGGCCAGGCGCCCCGCGCGCGGCGAGGACCACGTGCCGGCCAGGTAGGCCAGGAACACCAGGCCCACCGCGGTGGGTGGCCACCCGAACGGCGGGGCCAGCAGCGTGTAGCCGATGTAGTTGTACAGGGCCACGAAGCCGCCCATCAGCAGCGCGGCCTGCAGGTAGAGCGCCACCAGCCCGGGCGTGCGCAGGTGCCCGCCGATGATCCGACCCAGCCGCGCGAGGGACAACCGCACCGGCGTCGAGCGCCGCGCCGGCGGGGTGACGAACAGGAACGCCACGGTGCAGGCGGCCCCCGCTGCGGTGACGGCGAGCATGCCGGCGCGCCAGCCTGCCCATTCCCCCACCGGCATCGCCAGCAGCCGGCCGGAGAGTCCGCCCAGGGTCGTCCCCGCGACGTAGGTGCCGGCCGCCACCGGCACGACACGTGGGGCCACCTCTTCGGCCAGCAGCGTCACTGCCAGGCCGGCCACGCCCCCGTGGGCCATGCCCTCGAGCAGACGCATGCCCATCAAGAGCTCGATCGAGGGCATGAACACCCCGACGAGCGCGAGCACGGAGGCGGAGACGAGCGAGGCGACCATCACGGGCCGACGGCCCCACCGGTCCCCCGCCAGGGACCACGGGACGACGGAGAGGGCCAGGCCCAGCGTCCCGGCCGAGACCAGCAGGGCGGCCCGGTGGGAGGGCACCCCCAGGTCGGAGCTGACCAGGGGCAGCAGCCCCTGGGGGGAGTAGAGCTGTGCGAACGTGGCCACGCCGGCAAGGAACAGGCCCAGGAGCAGCCTTCGATACAGCGGCGTGCCGGGCTCGAGCGGAGCAGGGAGGGCGGGGGGCACGTGGTCACTCTACGGCCGGGCCGTATCATCGATCGGGTGACTACAGCAGCTGACGCGATCGATCTGCGCGACTCCTTCAAGGCCTACGACGTCCGTGGCATCGTGGGCGAGACCATCACCGCGGAGACGGTGCGCGCCGTGGGCGCCGCGTTCGTGGACGTGCTCGGCCTGGCCGGCCAGACCGTCCTGGTCGGCGGAGATATGCGCCCGTCCTCCCCCGAGTTCATCGAGGCCTTCGCCGAGGGCGCCACCCGCCGCGGCGGGAACGTGCAGCGCATCGGACTGATCTCCACGGACATGCTGTACTACGCCGCCGGCGTGGAGCAGGCGGCCGGCGTGATGTTCACTGCCTCCCACAACCCGGCCGCGTACAACGGCATGAAGATGGCCAAGGCCGGCGCCGTGCCGGTGTCCTCGGACACCGGCCTGTACGAGATCCGCGACGTCGCCCAGGGCTACCTCGACGCCGGGGAGATCCCCGCCGCCGACGCCCAGGGCTCGGTGACGGAGTCCGACATCCTCACCGGCTACGCGGAGTACCTGCGCTCGCTGGTGGACCTGAGCGGCATCCGCCCGCTCAAGGTCGTGGTGGACGCCGGCAACGGCATGGCCGGCAAGACCACGCCCGCCGTGCTCGGCGGCGAGGTCCTCGAGGCGCTCCCGCTGGAGATCACCCCCCTGTTCTTCGAGCTGGACGGCACGTTCCCGAACCACCCGGCGAACCCGCTGGAGCCGGAGAACCTGCGCGACCTCCAGAGGGCCGTGGTGGAGCACGGCGCGGACATCGGCCTGGCCTTCGACGGCGACGCCGACCGCTGCTTCGTGATCGACGAGCAGGGCGAGCCGGTCTCCCCCTCCGCCGTCACCGCGCTTGTCGCCCGCCGGGAGATCGCCCGGGCGAAGGCCGCCGGCGAGGAGACCCCGGTGATCATCCACAACCTGATCACCTCCCGCGCCGTGCCGGAGCTCGTGTCCGCGGACGGCGGCCGGGCCGTGCAGACCCGCGTGGGCCACTCCTTCATCAAGGCCGTGATGGCCTCCGAGGGCGCCGTGTTCGGCGGCGAGCACTCCGCGCACTACTACTTCCGGGACTTCTTCAACGCGGACACCGGCATGCTCGCCGCGATGCACGTGCTGGCGGCCCTCGGTGAGCAGGACGGCCCCCTCTCGACGCTCGGCGCCGAGTACGAGCCCTACGTCGCCTCCGGCGAGATCAACTCGCAGGTGGAGGACAAGGACGCCGCCGTGGCGGCCGTCCTGGCGCGCTTCGCCCCCCAGGCCGCGGACGGCGGCGCGTCCGGCACCGCCGTGGAGGACGCCGTGGCCGGGACCTCCACCTCGGTGCTGCGGATGGACGGCACCACCGTCTCCGCCGCCGACGGCTCCTGGTGGTTCAACCTGCGCCCCTCCAACACGGAGCCCTTCCTGCGCTACAACGGCGAGGCGAAGGACCGGGCGACCATGGAGACCGTCCGCGACGCCGTCCTGGCGATCGTCCGCGCCCCGCGCTGACCCGCCTCCGGCGCCCGCTCCGGGGCCGTCGTCCGCCGCACGCGGACGACGGCCCCGAGGCGCTCCCCGCACCTCCGCCGTTCTGGATCTCTCAGCCGTTCTGGGCGAGCACGAACGGCAGCACGCCCTGCGCGCCGGTCCCGCGCAGCACGCGGGCCGCCTCGGCGAGGGACCAGCGGGAGTCCGCGAGGTCGTCCACCAGCAGGACGGGGCCGTGGCGGCCGGCGTCGGGGGCGGTGGCGAGCATGCGGGCCATGCCCTCCGGCACGGCGAACCGCCCGTGGACGGAGGCCAGCCGGTAGGCGCTGTTGCCGCCCGGGCCCGCGGTGGGCCCGCCGCCCACGAGCTCGAGGGGGCCGAGGAACGGGAGTCGGCCCAGGCCGGCCAGCCCGCGGGCCAGGGAGTCCACGAGCTGCGGCCGGCCGCGCGAGGGCATGGCCACCACCGCGATGGGCCGCTCCTGCCACCCCCACTCCGCCAGGACCCGGACGGCGGCCTGCAGGACCTCCTCCGGGACGGGGGCGTCCGGGGCGGCGAGCAGCTCCCGCAGGCGGGAGCCCCAGCCCAGGTCCGTCAGGCGGGCCAGGGCGCGGCCCTCCTCCGCCTGCTCCGCCGGGGAGATGCGCCCCTTCACCGGCACGTGGAGCCGGTCCATGCCGGAGGGCCACATCCGCCGCGGCTCCAGGGGGACCCCGGTGCGCCGCAGTGCCCGGTCCGCCTGCTCCCGCGCCGCACCGTCCCAGCCGGTGGGGTACCAGGGGCCGGCGCAGACGTCGCAGCGCCCGCACGGCGCCGCCGTGGGGTCGTCCAGGGTGCGGGCGAGGAACTCCATGCGGCAGGTCTGCGTGGTCTGGTAGTCCAGCATGAGCCGCTCCTCCGCCCGCCGAGCCTCGGCCACGCGGGCGTAGCGCTCGGCATCGTAGGTCCAGGGGCTGCCGGTGGCGCGCCACCCTCCCCCCACGCGCTCCACGGCGCCGTCCACGGACAGCACCTTGAGCAGCAGCTCGAGGGCGGTGCGCTTGACGGAGACCACCGGCTCCAGCGCGGCCACGGACATCGCCCCGCCGGACTCCTCGAGGGCCTCCAGCACGGCCCTCGCCTGGGCCTCGTCCGGCATGGAGGCCGTGGCGAAGTACTCCCAGATCGCCCGGTCCTCCTGCCCCGGCAGCAGCAGGACGTCCGCGTGGTCCGTGCCTCGGCCGGCGCGTCCCACCTGCTGGTAGTACGCGACCGGCGAGCTGGGAGCCCCCAGGTGCACCACGAACGTCAGGTCCGGCTTGTCGAACCCCATGCCCAGCGCGGAGGTGGCGATCACGGCCTTGACGCGGTTGTCCTTGAGATCCTGCTCGATCCGTGCCCGCTGCTCCGGGTCCGTCCGCCCCGTGTAGGCCACGACCTCGTGCCCGGCCTCGCGCATGGCCCGCGCGGTGTCCTCCGCCGCGGAGACGGTCAGTGCGTAGACGATGCCCGAGCCGGGCAGCTCCCCCAGGTGCTGCAGCAGCCAGGCCAGGCGCGCCGCCGGGGAGGGCAGGCGCAGCACGCCCAGCCGCAGCGACGCCCGGGCCAGCGGGCCGCGGAGCACGAACACGTCCTGGCGGGACTCCACGTCCAGCTGCTCCACCACGTCCTGCACCACGCGTGCGTTGGCGGTGGCCGTGGTGGCGAGCACAGGAACCGCCCGCGGCCCGGATGAGGGCAGCAGGCGGATGAGGTCGCGGATACGGCGGTAGTCCGGGCGGAAGTCGTGCCCCCAGTCCGAGATGCAGTGGGCCTCGTCCACCACCAGCAGCCTCATGCGGGACACCAGGTCCGGGAGCTGCTCGTCCCGGAAGCGCGGGTTGGTCAGCCGCTCCGGGGAGATGAGCAGCACGTCCACCTCGTCCGCCTCCAGCGACCGGCGCACGTCCTCCCATTCGGTGGCGTTGGCCGAGCTGAGCGACGCGGCGCGCACCCCGGCCCGGGCGGCCGCCGCCACCTGGTCCCGCATCAGGGCCAGCAGCGGCGAGACGATCAGCGTGGGCCCGGCGCCGCGCGCCCGCAGGAGCAGGGACGCCACGAAGTACACGGCGGACTTGCCCCAGCCGGTGCGCTGGACCACCAGGGCCCGCCGCCGGTGGGCCACGAGGGCCTCCACGGCCTCGTACTGGCCGTCCTTGAACTCGGCGTCCGGACGACCCACCAGAGCGCGGAGCACGCCCAGCGCCTCCGCGTACAGGGCGGGGTCCGCGACGGCGGCCGGACGGGCGGGATCCTGCGGCGAGGTGCTCATGGGCGCCAGTCTGCCACCGGCCCCCGACGCCGTACGCGGTCCGGGACGGCACGGCAATCCTGCATGTCAGGGTGGGACAATGGGCCCATGAAGCTCACCGCGTTCACTGACGTCTGCCTGCGGGTCCTGATGACCCTCGGCCGGGACGCGGGGGCCAAGATGACCAGCCAGGAGATCGCGGACCGCATCGGTGTGCCCTACAACCACGTGGTCAAGGCCGTCGGCGAGCTGCGCCGTCGGGGGCTGGTGGACGTCGCCCGCGGGCGCGCGGGCGGCGCCGTCATCACCGAGGCCGGCCTGGACCAGCGGGTGGGCGAGCTCGTGCGCGCCCTGAGCGGCCGTCCCGAGATCGTGGACTGCGAAGGCCTGGAGAGCGGCACCCCCTGCCCCCTGCTGGAGGCGTGCAGCCTGCGCGGCGCGCTCGCCCGCGCCCGGGAGGCGTTCTTCGCCGAGCTGGACCGGCAACGGGTCCGGGACCTGGTCTCCCTGCCCGCCGAGTTCCTCGGGCTGCGGCGGCTCCCCGGTGCCTGAGCGGAGGGGCCGGGACCACCGGAGGAGGCGGGTCGCGCGGGCGGCGGACGAGGAGTAATCTCACCTCGGAAATACCATTTATCGCCGCCCGCCCCAGGAGGACCCCATGCTGTCCGAGAAGTCCCGCCCCGTGATCGAGGCGACCGCCGCCGTCGTCTCCGCGAACATGCCCCAGATCACGCCCGCGTTCTACGGCCACATGTTCGAGGCCCACCCCGAGCTGCTCGACGGCACCTTCTCCCGCGCCAACCAGCTCAACGGCGAGCAGGCCCAGGCACTGGCCGGCTCGATCGTGCACTTCGCCGCGCACCTGCTCGAGCACCCCGACTCCCTCCCGGAGGCCGTCCTCGCCCGCATCGCCCACAAGCACACCGCCCTGGGCATCACCGAGGACCAGTACCAGGTCGTCTACGAGAACCTCTTCTGGGCCATCGCCCAGGTCCTCGGCGACGCCGTCACCCCCGAGGTCGCCGAGGCCTGGACCGAGGTGTACTGGCTCATGGCCGACGCCCTGATCACGCTGGAGAAGGACCTCTACGCCGTCCAGGCGAACGACAGGATGTGGACCGACTGGAAGGTCGTCGCCAAGGAGCCCACCGGCAACGCCGCCGTGACCTTCCGCCTCGAGCCGGCCGACGACACCCCGCAGACCCCCGGCCGGCCCGGCGGCTACGTCTCCGTGCGCGTCACGGTCGCCGACGGCCTGCGCCAGGCCCGCCAGTACTCCCTCTCCGAGTCCGCCTCCTCCACGGGGCAGCGCGTCATCACCGTGAAGCTGGACGAGGCCGGCGAAGTCTCCCCCGTGCTCATCCAGGAGGTCGAGGTCGGCGACGTCGTCGAGCTCTCCAACCCCTACGGCGACATCACCCTCCAGGACTCCGACGCCCCGCTCGTGCTGATGACCGCGGGCATCGGCATCACCCCGGCCGCCGCCATCCTCGACTCCCTGGCCGCCTCCGGCTCGCAGCGCGAGGTGCGCGTCCTCCACGGCGACGCCTCCTGGGACTCCGTGGCCCTGCGCGACCAGGTCCTCGAGGACGTCGCGTCCCTGCCCCACGCGCAGGCCGACCTCTGGTTCGGCGTGGCGCCGGAGACCGCCCCCGAGGGCGTCTCCGTCCACGAGGGCAAGGTGGACACCGCCGCCGCGGCCCTCCCCGAGGGCGCCGACTACATCCTCTGCGGCCCCCTGGCCTTCATGAAGTCCGAGCGCTCCGCCCTCATCGAGGCCGGCGTGCCCGCCCCCAGGATCCGCTACGAGATCTTCGGCCCGGACCTCTGGATCGCCGCCACCTGATCCCCCGCACCACGACGCCGGCCCCTCACCTCCGAAGAGGTGAGGGGCCGGCGTCGTTCCGGCCGGTCGGGCCCGAGACCGATCAGGCCTGGGCGAAGCGCTCCTGCTGCGCGGCGAAGCGGTCGCGGATGGACTGCGGCAGGGACTCGCCGAACTGGCCGAGCCACTCGGCGATCAGCTCGTTCTCCTTGGCCCACTCGTCCGGGTCCACCTTCAGGGCGTCCTCGAGGTCCGCGTCGGCGACCTTGAGGCCGGTGAGGTCGAGGGCCTCGGGGGTCGGCGTGATGCCGATGGGGGTCTCGACCCCCTCGGCCTTGCCCTCGATGCGCTCCACGATCCACTTGAGCACGCGGGAGTTCTCACCGAAGCCCGGCCAGGCGAAGCCGCCGTCGCGGTTGCGGCGGAACCAGTTCACCAGGTAGATGCGGGGCAACTTCTCCGCGTCGGCCTTGCCGGACTCCTCGACCCAGTGGGCCAGGTAGTCGCCGGCGTCGTAGCCGAGGAAGGGGAGCATGGCCATCGGGTCGCGGCGCACCACGCCCACGGCGCCGGCGGCGGCCGCGGTGGTCTCCGAGGAGAGGGTGGCGCCCTTGAGGATGCCGTCCTCCCAGTCGAAGGCCTCGGTGACCAGGGGGACGGTGGTCTTGCGGCGGCCGCCGAAGAGGATGGCGTCCAGCTTCACGCCCTCGGGGGCGAAGTACTCCTGCGCCAGCATGTCCGTCTGGTCGATCGGGGTGCAGAAGCGGGAGTTCGGGTGGGCGGCCTTGGTCTCGGACTCGGGGGTCCAGTCGTTGCCGCGCCAGTCGATGAGGTGGTCCGGGGTGTCGTCCGTCATGCCCTCCCACCACACGCCGCCCTCGTCGGTGAGGGCGACGTTGGTGAAGATGGAGTTGCCCTTGGCGATGGCGCGCATGGCGTTCGGGTTGGTGGACCAGCCGGTGCCCGGGGCCACGCCGAAGTAGCCGGTCTCCGGGTTGATCACGCGGAACTCGCCGTCCTTGCCGGCGCGGATCCAGGTGATGTCGTCGCCCAGGGTCTCGGCCTTCCAGCCCTCCACCGTGGGGTCGATCAGCGCGAGGTTGGTCTTGCCGCAGGCGGACGGGAAGGCGCCGGCGATGTGGTACGCCTTGCCCTCCGGGGAGGTCAGCTTGAGGATCAGCATGTGCTCGGCGAGCCAGCCCTCGTCGCGGGCCATCACGGAGGCGATGCGCAGCGCGTAGCACTTCTTGCCCAGCAGGGCGTTGCCGCCGTAGCCGGAGCCGTAGGACCAGATGGAGCGCTCCTCGGGGAAGTGCACGATCCACTTGGTGGGGTTGCAGGGCCACGGCACGTCCTCCTGGCCCGGCTCCAGCGGGGCGCCCACGGAGTGCACGGCCGGCACGTAGAAGGCCTCGTCGCGGGACATCCTGTCCAGGACCTCGCGGCCGATGCGGGCCATGATGCGCATGGACATGACCACGTAGGCGGAGTCGGTGACCTCCACGCCGTACTTGGGGTCCTCGGCGTCCAGGTGGCCCATGACGAACGGGATCACGTACATGGTGCGGCCGCGCATGGAGCCGGCGAAGGCGTCGTCGAGGATGCCGTGCATCTCCTTCGGGTCCATCCAGTTGTTGGTGAACCCGGCGTCCTCCTCCTTCTCGGAGCAGATGAAGGTGCGGTCCTCGACGCGGGCGACGTCCGCGGGGTCGGAGAAGGCGGCGTACGAGTTGGGGAGCTTCTTCTCGTTCAGCTTCGTCAGCGTGCCGGCCGCGACGAGCTCGGCGGCCAGACGGTCGTACTCCTCCTGGGAGCCGTCCACCCAGTGGACCGCGTCCGGCTGCGTGAGCTCGGCGATCCCGGCGACCCACTCGCGCAGCTGGGCGTAGTCGGTCGGGGCGTCCTTGGTCGCGAGCTCCGTGAACGAGGTGGTGGCGTTGTCTGCCATGCTGGAGAGTCCTCCCGATCGGTCCTGAACCGTCCCGTACCCACCCCGGGCGTGCACACCCGCGACGGGTGCACCACGTCCTTGTGGCTGCACGGTCGGCTCCAGACTACCCGAGGTGGCCGGCCCGAGACCCCGCTCACCCCGGGTGACGAGCGACGACGACGCCGGTCGGACCCCGGTTTTGCATCCTCGCCGGACCGCGTGTATAGTTCTACGAGTTCGCCCCGCAGGGGAGAGCAAGCGCCCATAGCTCAGCTGGATAGAGCGTCTGTCTACGGAACAGAAGGTCAGGGGTTCGAATCCCTTTGGGCGCACAGTGGAAGGCCCCCTCCTCGGAGGGGGCCTTCGCCGCGTCGGGAGCCGGCGGTGCCGCCTGGGCCCGGGAGCGCGACGGCGATCGCCGTACCCCGTCCGTGGGGCGCCTGCTCAGCGCCGCCCCGCGGCCTCGAGCGCGGCCCAGGTCAGCGGGCCCGTGAACCCGTCCTGGGCCAGGCCGCTGCGGCGCTGGAAGGCGCGGACGGCCGCCGTCGCGCGGGCGGCGTAGAGGCCCGTGCGCGGCACCCGGTGACCGGCCGTCGTGAGCAGGGCCTGCACCCGCTTCACATCCGCCCCGCGGGAGCCCGGGCCGAGCACGCGGCGGGAGGCCGGCGCCGCGGCGGAGGGCGTCGTCGTCGCGGCCCTGCGCGGGTCGGCCGGGATGGACGCGGCCCGCCCACTCGGGTCGCTCACGCTCAGGCGGCCCGTGGCCAGGGTGCGCGCCACATCCGCGCGGAGCACCCCGAGTCGGGCGTGGAAGGCGCCCCCGGGGCACTGGGTGGCCATGAGGTCGCCGTGGCCCACGATGTCCGCGGGGCGGATCCCGTACTGCCGGCAGATGTGCGCGGCGAGCTGCACGAGCGCCCGGTACTGGGCGGGCGTGGGCAGCCCGGTGACGTAGGACCCCTCGCACTCGATGCCGATCTTCCCTGTGTTCTGCCCGGAGACGTGCGCTCCCTTCACATGCCGGTCCCCCGCGCGCAGCGCCGCGAGCGAGCCGGCGCGGCCCTCCAGGCAGTGGCCGCCGCGGGTGACGGTGAAGTGCTGCCCGGAGTCGTCGAATCCCCGGCCCATGTGGTCCTGCTGGCAGGCCCGGGCCAGCCCGTACGCATGGGCCAGGGAGGTCTCCGCCGTGTTCGGGGACGCCATGTGGTGGATCACCAGCCGGGTCGGGCTGGCGCGGACCACCTCGGGCGCGCTGCGCGGGGACCGGGCGCCCCACTGGGGGGTGGAGTGCACCACCGGGCCCGCGAACGCGGCCGCGGGGACGGCGCCCGCGGCCGCCGCCCCGGCGGCTCCGGCGGCGGCCAGGCCCCCGACGAGCACGGCGCGACGACCCGGGGACGCCGCGGCAGGAGGGACGGGGGCGTGCTGGACATGACGGGGCAGGGCGTGCTTCACGAGTGCTCCAGGGGATACGGTGCGGTCGGGATGGGGG